>DASUME010000818.1:0-4680 GCA_036277895.1 Polyangiales bacterium | reverse complement strand
CGTGAGCAGCTGCTCGGCGACGACACGCTTCACGAGGGCGGTGCCGGTGAGCTCGAAGGGTTGCTGCGTGACGAGCTCGGACGCGGGGGCGTAGATCGTTGCCTCGATGCGGGTGGGGGCGGCGAAGAAGAAGGAGTCTTGGCCGCCTACGTAGAGGTGGGCTTGGCCGCCGGTGACGGTGAGGGGACCGGCGGCGGTGATGCCTCTTCGGATGAAGAGGTGGAGCTCGGCGCTGGGGTCGAGGGTGATGGTGAGGCTCGCGCTGGACTCGGTGACGATGCGCTGGTCGATGTACAGCGCGACGCTGTCGTGCACGCGCAAGGTGATCGGGGAGGCGGCGTAGAGCTCGTCGACGTAGTAGCGGCCGCACGGGAGGTCGAGGCTGCGTGGGGTGTCGAACGTGCGCAGGCCGCGCGCGGGCTCGAGCGCGATCGACGCGTTGTCGTTCTGCTTGCGTGCGGCGTCGATCTGGGCGCCGAGGTCGAGCTTCGGGGTGCAGTCGCAGGGGGAGCGGACCTCGACGGGGGCGCGGACGGGAGTGGGAGGTGCGCTCGCGATCTCGTAGGCCGCGCTCGGGCTCAGCGTGAGGGTGCCGCCCACGCGCAGGCCGTCGAGTCGCACGTCGCCTGCGATCCGCGCGTCTGCATCCACTCTGACATTGTGTCGGCCCTGCACTGGGCCGAGGCTCTGTAGCCTGCCGGTGACCTGCAAGTCGCCGGTGAGTGCGGCGCCCTGCGTTCCGCCGAGCGTCAGCTGCTCCGCGATTAGATCGCCGGCGCTGAGTAAGCCTCCGATGGCGAGCGCGCCCTCGACGCGCGTGGGGCCGCTGGAGACGTAGTCGCCGCAGCTGCACAGCGCCTGCTCGGAGCCTGGACAGCGCGCTTCGTCGGCCACCAGGATCGAGCCGCAGGCGGCCGCATCGGACGCGCGCAGGCGGCCGAACGACAGCTCGTCGCTGCAACCGACCAACAGCCACATGAACGCCCAGCGCACGCGCAGAGTATGCACGTCAGCGCAGGCGAGCGCGCGCTTGCTCGACGAGCGCTGACTGAGGATGCGCGCGCAGGAACGCCTGCAGCGCATCCTGCTCGCGCGTGCTGTCGCCCAGCGTGCGGTAGGCGTCCGCGATGCCAAACTGGATCTCCTCGTCGAGTGCGCCGTGCGGCGACGCCTGGAGCGCGGCGCGGTAGCGCGAGAGTGCGCCGCGCGCGTCGTTCAGGTGCTCGAGGCGCACGCCTGCGGAGGCGACGAACGCGACGTACGCGGCGTCATCGCTGGCTGCCTTCTGCGCGGCCTGGCCGTAGGCCTCGTCCGCCTGCTTCCAGCGCCGCGCCGCGCGCAGGCGGTTGCCCTCGCGCAGCCAGTCTTCTGCTGCGCGTACGAGCGGCCGGGGCGCCGCCACCGTCGGCGCGACAGGCTCGGGCTCGACCACCACGGGTGCCGCGACCGCTGGCTCCGCGACCGCTGGCACGCGCGGCTTCGTCACCTGCGGCGACGGCGTCGCAGGCGCGACCACCGGCTCGCTGCGCGCGTACCACAGCACCGCCGCGGACGCGCTGCCACCCCCGATGCACACGACCGCGATCGCGGCGGCCACCCAGCTCGCGCGCTTGCGCACGGGATACGCCTGCGCGAGCACGTCCTGCACCAGCGCGTCGCGCGCGGCTGGACTGAGGTAAGCCGCCGGGCCCGCGCCTTCGTCGAGCGACAGCTCGTCGGGCCACTCGTCGCTCACTGCGCCACCTCCTTGTCCTCGCCGAGCGCGCTGCGTAGCCGCGCCATGCCGAGCCGGAGCCGGCTGCGCACGGTCTCGAACGGCGTCGCCGTCTCGTCCGCGATCTCCTTCACCGACAGCCCGAGCACGTGATGCATGACCAGCACCTCGCGCTGCTCGTCCGGCACTTCATCCAGCGCGCGCACGGCCTGGCGACGTGCGAAGAAGCTCTGCCCGCTCTCGCCGTCCGAGACCGGCGCCAGCTCGGGTGTGTACTCCACGTGCCGCGCCTGCGAGACGCGCGCGCGGCGAAGGTGCGCGAACGCCGAGCGCGCGACGATGCGGTCCGCCCATGAGCGCACGTTGCCTTCACCGCGGAAGCTGCTCGCGCCGCGCAGGATGTTGAGCATCGACTCTTGCGCGATGTCGTCGACCTCCGCGTCGCCGCGCACGAAGTAACGCACCAGGTTGCGCACGCGCGGCAGCAGCTCGCGCAGCAGCGCCTCGGCAGCGCGTCGATCGCCGCCGGCCGCCGCTTCCAACAGCTGCTTCTCGCGCGCCGAGGTCACGTTCTCGCGAGCCAGCTTACCAGGCGCATGATCCGCCCCGCGCGGCGGAA
Source organism: Polyangiales bacterium (assembly GCA_036277895.1). GTDB lineage: Bacteria > Myxococcota_A > Polyangia > Polyangiales > DASUME01 > DASUME01. The sequence continues at coordinate 2,347 of DASUME010000818.1, read as the reverse complement.
CGCACTCGACGGCCAAGCTCGGGAAGATCGCGGAGAGCATGCGCTGGATAGAGCCTGCGCCGCCCGGCTTCGGGTCAAGCCTTTGGAGCTAGCGCCTGTTCGTCGTATCGTCCGCGGCCGAGTGGCCCGCATTCGCGAGCATTTCCTGGCGACCACGCTGTGCGTACTGTGGGCATGCCTGACGCCCGCGCACGCCGAGCCCCTGCGCGCCGGCATCCGGCTCGCCCCCGCCGATCGTTCCCTGCTCGCGCGCGTACGCGGACAGACGGGCGACCTCGACGTCGCCCTGGAGGCCTTCGAGGCTCCGATCGAGCCCGTCCTGGCGGCGCAGCTCGAGTCGGCGCGCGCGCTGGCGAACGAGCATGGCTTGCGCGTGCTGATCTGGGCGGTGCGCAAGGAGGGTGCGCTGGAGCTGGTCGTCGCGGACTTCGCGCTCGATCGCGTGCTGGTGCGCCCGCTCTCCAGCTCGTTCGAGCTCTCCGCGCAGGAGGAAGCCGCTGCGCTCGTCACGCGCTCGGCACTGCGCGCCTCCCTCGCGGGCAGCGCGCTCGGCACACCGAGCGAGGACCTGGTGCCCGCGCCCGCGCCTGAGCCCGTGCCAGCCGCACCGCCGCCTTCGCCGGAGCCCAAGCGCTACACGCTGGAGCTGGGCGCGCTGAGCGGCCTCGACGGCGTCAGCGCGCGCGGCCATCACACGCTGTTCGTGCGCGCCGTGTGGCAGTGGCGTCGCATCGAGCTCGGCCTGCTCGGCGGCTATGGCGTCCCGATCCCGATCGACGAACGGCTGGCGTCGCTCCACCTGCGCACCCATCGCGTCGAAGCGAGCGCGGGCCGGCGCTTTCTGAGCGAGGCATGGTCGCTCACGCCCTCGCTCGCGTTCGGCGCACGCGTGCTGCGGCTCACGGCAGAGTCACGCGCTGCGCAGCTGCAGGCCGCCGACGCGCGCCTCGTCACCCTCGCGCTGGGCGCGTTCGTGCGCCTGGCGTACCAGCCGGCACGCTTCGGGCTCTCGCTGCGCCTCGGCCTCGACGTGCTGCCGAACGCGCCGACGCTGGGCTACCGAGCGGATCGCTTCCGACGCACCGAGCGCATGTGGACCGCGCAGCCGCACGTGGGGCTCGCGCTGACTTACTAGTTCAGCGCGTACGGCATGCTGAGCGAGAACGGCGCGATGGTCGCGTCGAACGTGCTGCCGTCGTCGCGCTTCATCTCGTAGGTGCCGTGCATCGTGCCGTGCGCCGTGGAGAGCACGCAGCCGCTCGTGTACTCGAAGTGCTGCCCGGGCTCGAGCCGCGGCGTGGCGCCGACGACACCCGGTCCGCGCACCTCTTCGACCTGGCCCGTGCCGTGGGTGATCACCCAGTGCCGGCTCACCAGCTGCGCCGGGCGCTCGCCGTCGTTGCTGATCCGGATCGTGTACGCGAACACGTAGCGCTTCTGGCGCGGGTTGGACTGCTCCGGGACGTACGTGCTCTGCACCTTGACCCGGATCCCTTGCGTCACGGCTTCACTCACACGGGTCGCTTACCACATCCGCGCGCTCAGCGCTCCGCGGCCTCGTGGCGTCGCATGGCGTAGCCCGCATAGAGGGCCAATGCGGCCATCACCGCACCGCCGAGGTTGCTCAGCTGGTACGCCTCGGCGCGCTGCACGCCGCCGCCTAGCTCCACCAGCGCGAACATGCCCGCCATGCCGAGCGCGTTGGCCAGGGTCGCGGTCAGCGTCATCAAGCCCGACACCGTGCCCAGCTGGGACGTGTCGACCCGCGCGCTGACCGCCGCCACCGCGCCCGGTGAGCCCACGCCCAGACCGAAGCCGGCCAGCGCGAGCCCGAGCGCAAGCAGCAGCTGGTCGAGCCCGCTGTGCGCCGCCGTGAGCCCCGCGAACGCGAAGCACGCGAGCAAGATCATCCAGCCGCCCGCGATCGTGAGCGCCGCGGTGCCGAACCGGCGCGACAGCCCGCCCGCCAGGCCACCGGCCACGCCCATCGAGAACGGCCGCACGGCGAGCGCGAGCGCCACCTGCGAGGGCGACTGCTTCCACACCGTCGCGAGCAAGTAGGGCAAGATCATGAACGAGCCCATGTAGGTGAAGCTCATCGTGAAGCGCGACAACAACGCCTGGCGCACCGCAGGGATCGCGAGCAACGCCGGCGGAAAGATCGGTGCGGCGGCGCGCCTCTCGACGATCACGAGCGCGACCGTGGCCAGCACCGTCAGCACGGCCGCGCTGCGTGGTGCGCCCACGCCGCTGAACAGACAGAGCAGCGCGGCCGCGGCGATGGCCGCCGTCAGCGAGCCCGCCCAGTCGAAGCCGCGCCGCACCAGGGGGCTCCCTGCGGGCAGGT
>DASUME010000817.1:0-4772 GCA_036277895.1 Polyangiales bacterium | reverse complement strand
TGGTGGAGTCGCTGATCAAGCGCAGCACCGGCGCCAAGGACAGCGGCTGGATCGTGCCGGGCCATGGTGGGCTGATCGACCGGATCGACGCCCTCATGTACACGTGCACGGTCGCCTTCGTGTACGCCCGCTACATCCTGCCAGACTGATGTCAGCTTTGTCGGCGCCCCTCGATTGAGCGCCCCAGGCCGACGTGCCAGCTTGAGCGATCCATGGCCGACCGTCGCTTCGAGCTCGTCACCCAATTCCAGCCCTCCGGCGATCAACCGACGGCGATCGAAGCGCTGGTGAAGGGCCTGGAGGATGACGACCAGCACCAGGTCCTGCTCGGCATCACCGGCAGCGGCAAGACCTTCACGGTCGCGAACGTGATCGAGCGCGTGCAGCGCCCGACCCTGATCATCACGCCGAACAAGACGCTGAGCGCGCAGCTCTACAGCGAGATGAAGGAGCTCTTCCCCAACAACGCGGTCGAGTACTTCGTCAGCTACTACGACTACTACCAGCCCGAAGCGTACATCCCGACCACCGACACGTTCATCGACAAGGACGCGATCATCAACGAGCACATCGACCGCATGCGCCACTCGGCGACGCGCTCGCTGCTCTCGCGTCGCGACGTGATCATCGTGGCCAGCGTGTCGTGCATCTACGGCATCGGCTCGGCCGAGTGGTACCAGGGCATGCTGATCGAGCTGACCAAGGGTCAAGAGATCCGCCGCGACATGTTCCTCAAGCAGCTGATCGACATCCAGTACGATCGCAACGACGTCGACTTCCACCGCGGCACGTTCCGCGTGCGCGGCGACGTGGTCGAGGTGTTCCCGGCCTACGAGCAGGAGCGCGCGGTGCGCATCGAGTTCTGGGGCGACGAGATCGAGCGCATCAGCGAGATCGACCCGCTGCGCGGAAAGGTGCTCGTCGAGGTCGAGAAGTACGGCATCTATCCCGGCTCACACTTCGTGACGCCGCTCGAGCAGCGCAAGATCGCGATGCGCTCGATCCGCGACGAGCTCGCGGTCCGGCTCGAGGAGCTGCAGCGCGACAACAAGCTGCTCGAGAAGCAGCGCCTGGAGCAGCGCACGCTCTACGACCTGGAGATGCTGGAGCAGATGGGCTTCTGCCACGGCATCGAGAACTACTCGCGCCACTTCTCGAACCGGAGCCCGGGCGACCCACCGCCTACCCTGGTCGACTACTTCCCGCCGGACTTCCTGCTCGTGCTCGACGAGTCGCACCAGACGGTGCCGCAGATCGGGGCGATGTATCGCGGCGACCGCGCGCGCAAGGAGGTGCTGGTCGAGCACGGCTTCCGGCTCACCAGCGCGATGGACAACCGGCCGCTGAAGTTCGAGGAGTTCGAGACCCACGTCGTCAACTGCATCCACGTCAGCGCCACGCCGGGCGACTGGGAGCTGGAGCACGCGCAGGGCGTGTTCGTGGAGCAGGTCATCCGGCCGACCGGGCTGATGGATCCGGTCATCCACGTGCAGCCCACCGCAAACCAGGTCGACCACCTGCTCGCGGAGATCCGCACCCGCGTGGAGCGCAACGAGCGTGTGCTCGCGACGGTGCTGACCAAGCGTATGGCCGAGGATCTCGCCGAGTACTACGGCGACCTCGGCGTGAAGTGCCGCTACCTGCACAGCGACGTCGACACGCTCGAGCGCGTCGAGATCCTGCGCGACCTGCGCGCCGGCGTCTACGACGTGCTGATCGGCATCAACCTCTTGCGCGAGGGCCTCGACCTGCCCGAGGTCTCGCTGGTGGCGATCCTCGACGCGGACAAGGAGGGCTTCCTGCGCTCGCCGCGCTCGTTAATCCAGACCATCGGCCGAGCGGCCCGCAACGTCGCGGGCGAGGTGATCATGTACGCGGACAAGGTCACCCAGGCGATGTCGGTCTCGATCGAGGAGACCAACCGGCGGCGCGAGAGGCAGCGCCAGTACAACACCGAGCACGGCATCACGCCGCGCACGGTGGTGCGCGCGATCAAGGCGTTCGATCCCTCCATGGGCCAGACCGACTACCTGGCCATCCCCGGACCGACGTCGAAGAAGGGCGAGCTCAAGGACGTCGGCGAGCAGCTGGAGATGCTGCGCAGCGAGATGTTGCTCGCGGCCGAGGCGCTCGACTTCGAGCGCGCCGCACAGCTGCGCGACCAGATCCGCAAGCTCGAGGGCGCCCCCGCGAACGACGCCAAGCTCGCTCCCTCCCGCAAGCGCGGCGCGAGCGCGGCCCCCGCCCCGGCTGCACCCAAGCGGGCGCGCGGCCGACGACGCTGACCACTTCGGCGATCGCGGTCGGATACCTTACGTCCCCGGTCAGGAACGTGCGCAGGAACTCTACCAGGCTGACCCCGGAGTCCTGCGATCCCCGCAGGTCGACTCGGTTGGTCAATAGAAACCGTCAGTTGTCTCGGCGGTTCTCGGTGGTTCCCACCATTATCCAGGGAGCTTTCGTTGTCCGACGAGGCGCATGTCCCGAGCGGACCTCTTGGATTGGTTGGAGGAGTCATGTCGAGTTTGAAGCGCGCCCTGATGCTTGCGCTGGCAGTTAGCGCGGCGGTCGGTTGCAGCGATGACGAAGAAGGGGACATCAGTCCCGCGGATCCCGTCGGGGACGGCGGCGCCGCGAAGGGCAGCTGGTGCGCCGCGCGCGAGGTGGTCCAGGACGCGTGCGTCGCGTGCCACTCGAAGGAGCCCGTCGGCGGCGCGCCGATGCCGCTCGTGACATTCGCCGACTTCCAGGCCGAGGCCCCGATCAGCAAGGGCAAGAAGGTCTACGAGGTGGTGAGCTCCCGCGTGCACGACAAGGCGCGGCCGATGCCGCCCTCACGCGAGCTGAGCGGGAGCGAGCTCGCCGCGCTCGACGAGTGGATCGCGGCCGGCGCGAAGGACGACGCCAGCTGCGACAAGGCCGTCGAGGACACCACGCCCGCCGTGGCGTGGCCGCCGCCCGGCTGCGACCAGGTCTACCAGGTGCGCGCGGGCGAGAACGGCCAGAAGGCCGTGATCCAGGCGGGCACCGAGAGCCACCCCCAGTTCTACGTCGATGCGCCCTGGGGCGACGAGAAGCTGCAGGCCGTCGCGTTCCGCCCGATCACCGACAACAAGAAGGTCCTGCACCACTGGATCATCTACGAGAACTCGGGTGCCGCGCCGTTCATCACCGGCTGGGCACCCGGCCAGGACGACACCAAGCTCAAGCAGCTGCCGAACAACATCGGCATCTACCTGCCCACCGGTCCGAAGTCGCTGCGCCTCGACATGCACTACTTCAACCTGCAGGGCACGCAGGACGAGCTGGACCAGAGCGGCGTGGAGATCTGCGTCACGCGCACGCCGCGCCCGGTCACCGCGACCACCTTCCAGAGCTTCTCGGCGCTGCCGTTGATCCCCCCAGGCTCGGACATGGACATCACCGGCCAGTGCCTGGTGAAGCTGACCGAGCCGGTGTTCCTGATGAACTCGAGCCCGCACGCGCACACGCTCGCCAACTGGGCGAAGCTCGTGGTCCAGCGCGGGGACCAGACGATCACGCTGCACGACAAGGCGTTCCGCTTCGAGGAGCAGACGTCGATCCCGTTCGACCCCTACTTCGAGCTCAAGGACGGCGACGTGGTGACCACCACCTGCCACTTCAAGAACGAGTCCAACCGATACGTGACCTTCAGCGAGAGCACCACGGGCGAGATGTGCTTCAACTTCTCGATGTACTACCCGATGGGCGCCCTGAGCTGCGCGGGCGTGGGACTGTTCGGCTTCTAACGTCGCATCGCGAGAACGTCCGGCAGCCCACCCGTTGCGCCCCGGCTTCCGTGCGGTCTCGGCCTTGAGTGAAAACAGGGTGCGCGTTACTGTGCGCGGGATGCCGGTGATGGGTGTACGCGCCCCGATGCAGTTGGGGGCGGCGCGCTGGAGCGCCTGGATACCGGCCTTGCTCGCGCTGCTCGGCTGGCTTGGTGGCGCGCACGCGCAGCCTGCCCAGCAGACCAGCCTCCAGCTCTCCTTCACGCCCACCGACCGCGCGCAGATCGCGGTCTGGGTCGAGGGCGAAGACGGCCAGTTCATGGGCACGCTCGCGCTCACCTACGCGGTCGCGTACGCGGGCATCGGCAACCGGCCCGGCGCGCTGCAGATGAACAGCGGCTACCGCTGGCCGTACGGGCGACGCGAGGGTGTGCTGCCCGTGTGGGCGCATCGGCGGGCGGAGGCCCCGGGCGCCAAGCAGTTCAAGCGCGTGATCTTCCAGGACCGCGACTCCGAGGGCTACGCCTCGCGCACCTCGGACGATCAGAGCGTGGACGACTACTACTGTTTGTCGTTCAACCGCACCGAGAGCGGACGCGACGCGCTCGATGCCGTCACCTGCGCGAGCGTGTTCTCCAGCGACAAGGGTCGCTTCGTGAACGACGCCGATCTCGCGAAGCCGTACGCCGAGCCCAAGCAGGACGAGCAGGGCGTGGGCAGCATGCGGCCGCTGTCGGCGACCTCACTCTACCCGCCGCGCCGCGACGTCACGCGCTGTACCGCGAGCAACTGCAACGATCATCCCGACGTGTCGAGCTACCAGCAGCACGCGCGCGACGTGATGCCCGAGCTCGACGCGATCTCGCAAGCCACGCCGGCGGGCAACCGGCTGGTGACCTGGACCTTCCCGCTGCCCAAGGAATGGCCGGCGGGTCGCGAGTACGTGCTGTACGTCGAGGTCAACGCCGAGGGCGACTACGGCGGCAGCTGGAACGCGACGCGCTTTCCGACGCCGAGTCA
>DASUME010000816.1:0-4416 GCA_036277895.1 Polyangiales bacterium | reverse complement strand
GATGGCCGCCGAGTTCCGCGAGCGGTACAAGTTCGACAACATCATCGGCCGCTCGGGGGCCGTGCGCGACGTGCTGGCGCGCATCGTGCGCATCGCGCCCACGGACGCCACCGTGTTGATCACCGGCGAGAGCGGCACCGGCAAGGAGCTGGTCGCGCGCGCGGTGCACGCCAACTCGCGCCGCTCCACGCGCCCGTTCGTCAGCGTCAACTGCGCGGCGATCAGCGAGACGCTGCTGGAGAGCGAGCTGTTCGGCCACGTGCGCGGTGCCTTCACCGGCGCCGTCAGCGCACGCAAGGGCCTGTTCGAGGAGGCCAACGGCGGCACGTTCTTCTTCGACGAGATCGCGGAGACGCCGCCGAGCTTCCAGGCCAAGCTGCTGCGCGCGATCCAGGAAGGCGAGATCCGGCGGCTCGGCGACAACAAGCCGGTCCACGTCGACGTCCGCATCGTCGCGGCCACCAACCAGGATCTGAAGACCGCGATCGAAGAGAAGCGCTTCCGTCAGGACCTGTACTACCGGCTCAACGTCGCGCGCTTCATCCTGCCCGCGCTGCGCGATCGCCGCGAAGACATCCCACAGCTGGTCGAGCACTTCCTGGAGAAGTTCTCGAAGAAGATGGGCCGCCAGACGGTCGCCGGGGAGGGCGTGCTCGACTACCTGGTCCGCTACGACTTCCCGGGCAACATCCGCGAGCTGGAGAACATGGTGGAGCAGGGCGTGGCGCTCGCGCTCAACGGCGTGGTGCAGCGCGACGACGTGATCCCACCCGAGGTGCAGCTCGCTCGCCATCGGCCCGACGTCGCCCGTCCGGCTTCCACGTTGGCGGATGAAGGTACGACCGGGCGCTCGCTGCAAGACGTCGTCGACGAGGCCGAGCGCAAGGCGATCGAAGCCATGTTGCGCGATGTCGACGGCAACAAGGAGCGCGCCGCAGAGCTACTCGGGCTGAGCTCGACCACGCTCTGGCGCAAGATGAAGCGGCTCAACGTGACGTGGCCTGGCTGAACCGGCCCGCGTTCGGCGAACCGGCGAGATTTGCTTCGAGTTTGGGATTGCAGTTGCAGGTTTGCAGCGCCGGGCTGTTGCAGAGATGACTAGCCTTCGACGCCAAAGCTGAAAAAGCTGAGCCTTTCTGTGACCTCGGGGCCAGTTCTCAACGCGGCACGTCGGTTGCTTTGTCGCCGGGTACGTCGTCGGCTCACGCGCCAAGACCCCGGCCGTCGGCCGCGTTTTGTTTCGCGCGCGGAGGACCGCGCACTTCGGCCCGACATCCAAGGCAGCACCCATGTCGCATCGCATCCTGATTGTGGACGACGAAGCCAATCATCGCCGCAGCCTGTCCATCAGCCTCCGCATGGAAGGCTTCGAGGTCCTGGAGGCCGCGGACGGCGAGCACGCGCTGAACCTCCTCGCCGAGCAACCGGTGGACATCGTCGTCTGCGATCTGATGATGCCCCGCGTCGATGGCCTGGAGCTCGCCCGCCGCCTGCGCTTCGCCCACCCCAGCACCCGCGTCATCCTGATGAGCGCCTACCACCTCACGCGCGCCCAGATCGAGCGCGCCCAGGTAGGCGAGATCGGCTTCCTGCCCAAGCCCTACCAGTTCGAGCAACTCCAGCACCAGCTGAGCCGCGCGCTGCCCCGCGAGAAGCGCGAAGACAGCCAAAGCTTCGCAGTCGGCCTCTAGGTTCAGAGAATCAGCTCTGTCCACCGGCCGTTGACGTGAGCGTTGACGGCGACGGCGACGTGCACGATCACCGACAAAGCTTCGTCAACATCGCCACGAGCCTCTCGAGCAACTCAATCCCGCGTCGGTACTTGTCGTCCTGAACGACCCCGAGCGCTTGCAGATGGTCGAGAACGGCTGCGCATTCCATCGCAGATCCTCGCGCGATCCCGTAGTGGCGTGCCGCGTCTGCGTCGCTCATCCGCCCTGCGCCCTCGGCGATGTTCAGCGAGATCGAGAAGGCAGCCCTCCTCAGTTGGTCGCGCAGCCCGGCGTGTCCGCGCGGTGTCGCTCCGATGATCGCGACCGAGAGGGCTCCGAAGTCGACCGCACGGCGGTAGACGTCCATTTTTTGAAAGCTCAGCATGGCCGGGATATCGGGCTGGCTGGTCTTGGGTTGCCGGGGATCGTGCACGTCGCCGTCGCCGCCCACGTCAACGGACCTTAGTCGCCGCCGCCTTCGCGGCGGATGTTCAGGGCGCGCATCTTCTTGTGCAGGTTGGTGCGCTCCACGCCCAGCACCACCGAGGCGCGCGAGATGTTCCAGTCGTAGGCCTTGAGCGTGGCCGTGATGTAGTCGGCCTCGGCCTTGTCGCGGAACTCGCGTAGCGTCAGGCGATCGCCTTCCGGGTGTGGCTCGGCGGGGGAGCCGCTCGTGCGCGGGGGTGGCGGGGGCACCGAGTCCACCTGCGTGTTGGACTCGCGGATGCGGCCCTCGGGCGGGATGTCCTCCAGCGTGACCTCTTCGCCGCTCAGGATCACCATGCGCTCCACCACGTTGCGCAGCTCGCGCACGTTGCCCGGCCAGCTGCGCTCGGCGAGCGCCTCCAGCACCTCCGACTCGAACGGCTTCTCGCGCACGCCGTTCTCCTTCGCGAAGCCGCGCGCGAACGACGTCGCCAGCGCGGGGATGTCCTCGCGCCGCTCGCGCAGGGAAGGGCTGCGCACCGGCACCACGTTCAAGCGGAAGTACAGGTCCTCGCGGAACCGCCCCTCGCTCACCGCCGCCTCCAGATCGCGGTTGGTCGCGGCCAGCACGCGCACGTCCACCATCACCGTCTGCTCGCTGCCTACGCGCGTGATCTCGCCGCTCTGCAGCGCGCGCAGCACCTTCGCCTGGGCATCGAGGCTCATGTCGCCGATCTCGTCGAGGAACAGCGTGCCGCCGTTGGCCTGCTCGAACAGACCTTTCTTGCGCGCCTGTGCGCCCGTGAACGCGCCCTTCTCGTAGCCGAACAGCTCGCTCTCGATCAGCTCGGTCGGGATCGCCGCACAGTTCACCTTCACGAACGGCGCTTCTTTCCGCGGACTGAGCATGTGGATCGCGCGCGCGATCAGCTCCTTGCCGGTGCCGCTCTCGCCCGTGATCAGCACGCGCCCCTTGGTGGGCGCCACCTTCTCCAGCTCGCTGAACAAGCGGCGCATCACCGCGCTCGAGCCGATCATCTCGTAGCGCTGCGTGGAGTCCGCGCGCAGCCGCTCGACCTCGCGCTGCAGCTTCGAGGCGTGCAGCGCGTTGTTCACGCTGATCAGCACGCGATCGCGATCGAGCGGCTTCTCGAAGAAGTCGGTGGCGCCCATCTGCACCGCCTCGACCGCTTCCGCCACCGACGCATGCCCGCTGATCACGAGCACCGGCAGCCGCGCGGTCTCCGGCTTGCTGCGGATGATCGACAGCGCCTCCAGCCCGTTCATGTTCGGCAGCTTGAGATCGAGGATCACCAGGTCGACCTCGCGCGAGTCGATCAGGCTCAGCCCCTCCTCGGCGCTGCCTGCCTCCAGCGTGTCGAAGCCAGCCCCCCCGAGGACCATCTGCAGCGTGCGCCGGATGTTTTTCTCATCATCGACGACGAGGATGGTGGCGGCCATCCGGCCCCTTTACCATTTTCGGCCAGTGCGTGCTCGATTCGCGCTGTCTTTGCCCCTCAGCTCGTGGGATGCCAATGTCCGCAAGCGCATGACGCCCACGGAAGAGCCACCGGTGTCCAACGCGAGCATGCGCGCTCGCTTCGCCGCAGCCTATACGGCCCAGGCGCGCTTCAAAGAGGACGTGCAGCTGGCGGGCGCGCTCGCCCGCGAGGCCGAGCCGGTGCTCGAGGTGCTCGCGATCTCGCTTCAGAGCGGCGCGCTCCACGAGGGCTACGCGCTGCTGACGCTGCTCGCCCGCCATGCGGCCTCGCTCGGCGCGACCCCGGGCATCGCGCTCACCCTGGTCGATGCGATCGCCGCCGCCCTCGAGCCCACGCTGATCATCGACCGCCGCCAGCGAGACGAGCTCACCGTGGTCGCGCTCGAGGGCTACTGCGCGGCACGCGACGAGCGATCGACCCGCCTGCTGCGCGAGACGGCCGCCGAGCACCAGGTCGCCGTGCAGCTCGCGCCGGGCTGCGTTGGCATCTTCCTGGCGGGCAGCCACGACGAGTCCGACCTCGGTCCCACGCTCGAGCGCTTCGCCCGCGATCTGCTCTACGCCGGCACCCGCAGCTGCTTGTTGGACCTGACCCGCCTGGAAAAGCCGATCGGCGAAGACCTCGCGCGCGCCCTGGGTCGCTTCTGCGGCCAGGCCGCCACGCTCGGTGTTTGCTCGTTCGTGCTGGGCGCCCCACCTACCTTGTGTGACCAGTTCACGCGCTGGGAAGTGAGCGGTGGACCGGTGCTGATGGTCGACGACCCTGTGCACGCGCGC
>DASUME010000815.1:0-3764 GCA_036277895.1 Polyangiales bacterium | reverse complement strand
CGGCTGCGGTGGTCTGCTCGACTGCGGTAGCTGCCCCTCTGGCTCGTATTGCCAGAACGGCGGCTGCCAGACGATCTTGCTCTGAGCCCTCGCGACCGTTCGTTTCGAGACGGACGGTCGCGCCCGCAGACAACACGATTGCTCGTTCGACCAGCCGAGGTCCGTGGCCAGCGGCGGACCAAAACAAGCGCGAAGTTGACCTTGCTTTGCTGGCCGCGGATGGCGGATGTTTGGGCAGCTTTGGCTCTCTAGGTCAATGCGTACCCGGACATTTGGGCTTTTCTTTAGGCCGCACAGGATCGCCGTGCTCAACCTCCCTCTTCCCTCCACCCCGCCCGCCGCGGGTGGTGCCCAGCCCTGTTACTCCGCGCGCTTGCTGCAGCCATTCCTCACCGTGCTCGCGCGCTCGCCGCGCGTGCCGAGCGGGGTCAAGGAGCAGCTCGCGAAGCTCGACGCCGAGCAGCGTGTCTACGTCGCGTACGTGCACTCGTTGCTCGCGTGCGCGGAGACCGTGATCGACGAGCCGCTGCTCGGCCTGCGCGCGAGCGAGGTGATGACCACGGGCGACGCGGGCATGTTCGACTTCCTGATGACGTCCGCCGACACGCCGCGCATGGCGATCACCGCGGGCAATCGCTTCATGCGCCTGATCAGCGACTCGCACGACCTCTCGCTCTCGATCGTCGGCGAGCGCGCGGTGGCGCGCTTCGAGAGCCGGGTCGCGATCCCGCGCGCGGGCGAGGACTTCGCGATCGCGAGCTTGCTACGCAATCATATCTTCGGCTGGCCCGAGGGCATGCTGGAGGACATGGACGTGTGGTTTCGCCACGACGCGCCGAGTGACGTGACGCCCTACCGACAGGTGCTCGGCCCGGTGCGGCTGCACTTCGCGGCCGATCGCGTCGGCTTCGGGTTCCCCGCGCGCTACCTCGATGCGCCACTGCGCAAGCGCGATGCGCGCCTGCACTCGGTGCTTCAGCGCGCGGCCGAAGAGGCGCTCGCGAGCCTGCCTTCGAGCGAGTCGCTGACCGAGCGCGTGGGCCAGCTGGTGAGCACGCTGCTCGGCATGGGCGACGTCACGCTGCCCGAGATCGCGCGCCAGCTGAAGCTTCACCCGCGCAAGCTCAGCCGCGGCCTCGTACGCGAGGGAACCACGTTCCAGGAGCTCGTCGAGGGTGTGCGCCGCAGCACCGCGATGCAGCACCTCGCCCACGGCGATCTCACCATCTCGCAGATCGCGAAGCTCAGCGGCTTCACCGGCAAGGCGCCCTTCCATCGCGCGTTTCGGCGCTGGACGAGAGACACGCCGGCCGGGTACCGTCGCAAACATCGCGGCGACCGTGCAGGAATGCGCCTCGCTCCCCCCCGCTGACGGCTTTGATTCGAGGTACTTATGAGGATCGCAACGACGTTGCGAGTGTCGATGTGCATGCTGGCGCTCGGTTGCGGCTCTTCGGAGACGAAGCCCAAAGAGGAAGGCCGCGCACAGGTCGACGCCGGCGGCTCGGACGGCGGCGCAAGCGCGGCGCGCGACGCGCGGGTGGCAACGCGAGACAGCAGCAGCGGCGATGGCGACAGCACTGGCAGCCGGAGAGACAGCGGCGGTGGCGGCGGCAACTCCGAGGAGTGCGGCACGATCGAGCTGACCACGCAGCGAGTGGTGCCGCGCGTATGGCTGCTGATCGATGGCTCGGGCAGCATGAGCGCGTCGCTCGCTGGCTTGGCGGGCCCGTCGCGCTTCGCGGTGCTGCGGCAGGCGCTGCTCGATCCCACCGACGGCCTGGTGACGAAGCTCGCCGGCTCGGTCGCGTTCGGGCTGATGATCTACGACGGCGGCATGTCCCCGCCCGGCGTGTACGTACCGGGCCTGTGTCCGCGCGTGATCGTGGTGGAGCCGGCGCTCGACAACACGCAGGCGATCTCCGCCGCGTATCCCGCCGAGCCCACGGGCGCGAGCACGCCCACGCACTACGCGCTGCTCGATCTGCAGGATCGCATCACTGCCTCGATGAGCACCGACCCTTCGTTCGTGCTGCTCGCGACCGACGGCAAGCCCAACCTGTGCGACTTCCACGACGGCATCCCGGCGAGCGCCGCGACGGAACAAGAGGCCGTGGACACGGTGGCGCAGCTGCAGCAAGCGGGCACGCAGACGTTCGCGCTCTCGCTGGCCGGAGGCGACGCGGAGCTGCAAGCGCACTTGAGCTCGCTGGCTGAAGCTGGCGGCACGGGCTCGAACGTGTTCTCGCCGTCGAGCCAGGACGCGCTGGTCACCGCGCTGACCGAGATCTTCGGCGGCACGCAGAGCTGCACCATCGAGGTCGAAGGCAAGATCGTGCCGGGCAAGGAGTGCTCGGGCGAGGTGACGCTGGACGACCAGAAGCTCGCCTGCGAGACCGACTACCGCGTGGGCGCGGACAAGCAGTCGCTGGAGCTGCTGGGCGACGCGTGCACGAAGCTGCGCAGCCAGCCGACGTCGAAGCTCAGCGCGAGCTTCGCGTGCGACGACGTCATCCTGCTCTGACGAAGGCTCTAACGAAGCTTCGCGAGGCTCTCGAGCGTCTTGACGACGGCGTTCGCGGCTTCGCGGCCCTTGAGCAGGAAGTGCTCGACGAAGAAGCGCCGGTGCTCCTCGTGCTCGTGGAAGAGCTGCGGTGTGAGCACGATCGAGAAGACCGGCACGCGGTGGTCGAGCTGCACGCGCATCAGGCCGTCGATCACGGCGGTGGACACGAACTCATGACGGTAGATGCCGCCGTCGACGATGAAGCCCGCCGCGACGATCGCCTGGTACTGGCCGCTCTCGGCGAGCAGCTTGGCGTGCAGCGGGATCTCGAACACACCCGGGACCTCGAAGACATCGATGCTGTCCGCGGGCACACCGAGCGCAGTGACCTCGTCCAGGAACGATCGGCGAGCCTGGTCGACGATGTCGCGGTGCCAGGTGGCCTGGACGAAGGCGATGCGCTTACGAGACGTGGACATGGGCTGCTCCTCTTACGAAGGTCGGGCGCTTGGTCGCCCGCCGATGGCGGCGGCACAGGGCGCACGGGCATTCGCGCGGCACCCGTCCGCCCAAACAGAGGGCGTGACTGGCCGATCGAGGAGACCCGTTCTCTCTCATCCGGACTGTGACCGTCGGCTTCGGAGTCGCACCGAATCTGCTGACCCCGTGGGTGTGAGCCCGCGGGCGCTCGCGGGCTCATGCGATCGCTCGCACATACCGCCGGTGGGGAGTTGCACCCCGCCCTGAGAACGCGAGCGACACGGTTCGACCGTGCCGCTTGGGAACGGTTGTATTCGGCCGATGGGGCCGGCGCAAGCCCACGTCTCGATAAATAGAGTTTTGTCCAGTCTCCTTTGTGGCGGAGTGCACCGGCGGCAGGCACGCGGCGTGCACAACGTTTGTACAAAGGAGAGCGCATGGCCACCAAGAAGAAGGCACCCTGGGAGCGGCCCACTCCGGGGAAGGTCCAGAAGCGCGGCACCAAGCACCTCACGTCCGGGCAGAAGAAGAAGGCCGCCGCGCGCGCGAAGCGAGCAGGCCGGACCTACCCGAACATGGTCGACAACATGCACGAGGCGCAGGCCTCCAAGAAGAAGCCCACGAAGAAGAAGGCCGCGAAGAAGAAGACCGCGGCCAAGAAGAAGGGCGCCGCCAAGAAGAAGACGTCCACCGAGCGCAAGAGCCCGCGCAAGAAGGCCACACGGCGCACCAAGGCGCCCGAGAAGGATCCCCGAGGCGGCCTGACCGCGGCCGGCCG
>DASUME010000814.1:0-2365 GCA_036277895.1 Polyangiales bacterium | reverse complement strand
TCGCGCTCGCGACCTCGGTCGGGAGCGCGTGCCCGGTCTCCATGTCGCGCAGCGCGGGCGTGAGCTTGTCGCGCACGTCGTCGCCGGTGACGACCGCGACCTTGAGCGTGACGCCCTGCTTGGCGAGCGCTCGCTCCAGTGCCTCGCGGCAGCCGTGCGGGTTCACGCCGCCCGCGTTGGCGATCACCTTGATGCCGCGCTGCGCGATCTCCTTCGCCAGCGGCTCCATCACCGCGCTCACGAAGTCTGGCGTGTAGCCGAGCTCGGGCCGCTTTTGCCGCGCACGTGCGAGCAGCGACATCGTGATCTCGGACAGGTAGTCGAGCACCAGCACGTCGATCGCGCCGCTCTTGACCAGCTGGGCCGCGCCGTCGGCACTGTCGCCCCAGAACCCCGAGCCGCCTCCGATCCGCAGCGTCATGCCTTTGAGTACACGCTGCTCGATCGGATTATTCAACCCGCCGCGCTGCGCATGGGTAGGCAGCGCACAAACGTCAGTGCGTGGCCAGGTAGCTCTTCACCATGCCCACGACCGGCTTTTCGCTGTTGTCCGGGCGCAGCCAGTTGTAGTTCCACTTGTCGTTCGAGTTGAGCATGAAGGAGTACGCGGCGGCGACCATGCCGGACTTGCGGAACATCTCGAGCGCGTCGACGGTGAACTGCGCCTGCTGCTGCTCGCTGACCATGGCGTCGTTGCTCTGGCCACCCGAGTTGGACTCCCAGCCGAACTCCGTCACCCAGACCTGCGGGTTCTTGTGGCCGTGGCTCTTGAAGTCCTGGAACGCGCACTGGTAGCGGTTGAGGTCGTAGGTGCAGCTGTTGCCGGTGACCTGCGTGGGCGTGCGGTTCTCGACGTAGTTGTGCGTGGTGGGCAGGATGCGCGGGTCGGTGAGGAACTTGTCCTTGTCGGCCGCGAGCAGGTCCTTGCGGAAGGTCGGGTAGTCGGACATGCCGGCGTCCGCGCAGACGAGCAGCGTCACGTTCGGCCACACCTTCCAGGCCTCGGCGGCGAACGCCTTCACGAGCTCGAGGTAGTCGGCCGGGTTCGGCTTGCCGCCGTAAAAGGCCTTGTGCCACGGCTCGTTCCAGACCTCGATCACCTTCGGCGGTTTGGCCATGTTGCGCCAGGTGTCGACCGACCGCTTCGCCCAGGCGGCGCGATTTTCGGGCTTGGGCGGCGCGCGGTTGTCGCCGTTGGTGCTCAGGTCGGAGAAGCCGTGGTCGGCGATCGGGAGCACCTCGACGCCGAACGTGCGGCCCTGCTCGATGATCTGCGGGCTCGGCTGATCCATACGCGCGTGGTGCATGCCGATCGCCTGGAGCTTCGCGAAGTCTTGCGTCTTGTACGCGCAGACGCCGATCGGGAAGTCGCTGTTCGGAGCAGGGGCAGGGGCAGGGGCAGGGGCAGGCGTGACGGGCGTGCTCTGCGCGAGGAGACCACTCGCGTCGAAGTGTGCCTTCACGCGGTCCGCGCCGAGTGCGCTCCTGTAGACGGCGACCTCGTCGAGGACCTCGTTGCCGAACTGGACCTTGCCGCCCTCGCTGTCGCCACGGCCGAGCTGGAGCGTGGAGCTGTCGAGGTTGAGCGGGAAGCGCACGTTGCTGATCGTGCGGTCGAGGTTGCCGCCCACGTACCAGCGCGCGGTAGACGCGGCGTCATCGTAGGTGAACGCGTAGTGCTTGAAGCCGTCGGTCGCGAGCGCGCCCGCGTCGCTGGTGTCGAGGCCATCCACGCCCGCGCGCTTGAACGCGGGGTTCTTGCGACCGCTCGCGTAGTACACGATGTAGCCGGTGTTGCCCGTGGCAGCGCTGCCCTTGGCGAGCACTCCCGGGTAAGTGTTTGCATCCGCACCGAGCTTGGCGAGGAACTCGATCGTGAAGCTGCCGTTGAGGCGCAGGTCGGCCGAGTCGGCGACCGTGACCAGGTCATCCTTGCCGTCGAAGCCGACCGCACCGTCGATGCCGCTCGCGCCGAGCTTCGGGGCGTTCTCGAACGTGCCGTGGTTGCTGCCGACGCTGTCCGCGGCGCGCGTGCCGCTGGTCTCGTTCAGGCGCCAGTACGCGATCGGCGCGTCCTTGAGCACCGCCGCTGCATAGCCGGTCGAGACCGGCGGGTTCGAGGGGTTCGAAGGGCTCGAGCCGGCGTCGCACGCGGCGGTGGTGCCGCTGACCTTGCTGCGTGCCGACACCATCTTCAGCGCGTCGCGCGCGGCGACCTCGAGCGTGTACGTCGTGCCGCAAGCCAGCTTGGAGTACACGAACCTCTTGTTGCGGGTGCTCGCCTTGGCGTCCCCGTTCACATACACGATGTAGCTGGAAGGCTTACCCTTGCTCGGCGCGCTCCACGCGGTGCTGAGCGTGGTCT
>DASUME010000813.1:0-5324 GCA_036277895.1 Polyangiales bacterium | reverse complement strand
TGCGTCACTGGACGCCATGGCTGCGCGAGGCGCTGCAGGCGTTCGCCGACGACGGTGTGCAGGATCTGGTCGGCGTGATCATGGCGGCGCAGGAGACCGAGGCCTCGCTCGCGCGCTACCAGGAAGCGGTCGAGAGGGCGCGCGGCATCGAGGGCGCACCCCGGGTCCGCTACGTCACCGGCTGGGGGTTGAGTGAGGGGGTGATCGAGGCGCACGCGTGCAACCTCGCACGCACGTACGCGCGTCTTCCCATCGAAGCACGCGCGAGCGCGTCGCTGCTGTTCACGGCGCACAGCATCCCGGTGCCGATGGCGAAGGCTTCGCCCTACGTGGCGCAGCTCGAAGAGACGGCGCGGCGCGCGGCCGAGAAGATCGGCATCACCAAACATCGCCTGGTGTACCAGAGCCGCAGCGGCAGCCCGCGCGACCCGTGGCTGGAGCCGGACATCCTGGATGCGCTCGACGAGGAGAAGCGCGCTGGCGCGAGCGACGTGGTGGTGGCGCCGATCGGCTTCCTCTGTGATCATGTCGAGGTGCTCTACGACCTCGACATCGAGGCACAGCAGAAGGCGCGCGAGCTCGGCATCCGCGTGCATCGCGTGGCCACGCCGGGCGCGCACCCGGCGTTCATCAGCGCGCTCGCGGACGCGGTAGAGCGCGTGCTCGGAGACTGAGCGATGCGCGTGTGCGTGATCGGCGGCGGCATCAGCGGGCTCACGGCAGCCTACCGCCTGATGCAGAGCGGCGCCGAGGTCGAGCTGCTCGAAGGCTCCTCGCGCGTGGGCGGGCTGCTCGGCACCGAGCGCGTCGACGACACGGTGGTGGAGACCGGGGCAGACTCGATCTTGACCGAGAAGCCGTGGGCGATCGCGCTGGCCGAGGAGCTCGGGCTGCGCGATCAGGTGATCGCCACGCGCAAGGGTCCACGCGGCTCGTTCCTGGTCCACCGCGGCAAGCTGGTGCCGATCCCGACCGGGTTCTCGCTGATCGCACCGGCGGATCTGAAGGCGCTCGCGCGCTCGAGCGTGCTCTCCGCGGCGGGCAAGCTGCGCGCGGCCGCCGAGCTCGTCGTGCCGCGCGCGTCGCACGAGGATGAGTCGTTGGAGGGCTTCGTGGTGCGGCGGCTCGGGCGCGAGCTGTTCGACAACCTGGCGCAGCCGCTCGCGGGCGGCATCTACGGCGCGGACCCGAGCAAGCTCTCGCTGCGCGCGACGATGCCGCGCTTCCTCGACTACGAGCGCGACTACGGCTCGGTGATCCGCGGCGTGCGCGCCAGGCAATCGAGCGGCGCGACGAGCGGTGCGCGCTACGGGCTGTTCGCGGCCTTCAAGGGAGGCATGCAGCAGCTGATCGACGCGCTGGAGAAGGCGCTCGCCGGCCGCATCCACACGCGCAGCGTGGTGACTTCGCTGGAGGGCGACGAGCAAGGCTACCGCGTGGAGGTACGCGGTCAGGTCAAGAGCTACGACGCGATCGTGGTGGCGCTTCCGTCCCACGTGGCGGCGCGCCTGTTGCGCACGTTCGATCCGGCGCTGAGCTCCTCCCTCGGCGAGATCGCGTACGGCTCGGCGGCCACCGTGACGCTGCGCTGGAAGCTCGCGGACATCCCGCGACGCATGGACGCGTTCGGGTTCGTGGTACCGGTGGTGGAGCACCGCGGCATCATCGCGTCGACCTGGGCCAGCGTGAAGTACGAGGGCCGCGCACCGGACGACACCGCGCTGATCCGTGTGTTCATCGGCGGCCACCGCGGGCAACACCTGGTCGAGTACGACGACAAGGAGCTGCTCGCGCTGGCGCGCCGCGAGCTGGAGGCGCTGATCGGGGTTCGCGCGCAGCCCGAGTGGACGCTGGTGAAGCGCTACATCCACGCGATGCCGCAGTACCACCTCGGCCACCTCGCGCGCGTCGCAAAGATCGAAGCGCTCGCCGAGAAGCACGAGCGCTTCGCCCTCGCAGGCAATGCCTATCGAGGTGTGGGCATCCCGGACGCCGTACGCAGCGGCGAAGAAGCCGCCAAGCACATCACCGCCTCTCTCTCCTAATGCCCCTGCCCCTGCCCGCTCTGGGACACGGAGATCGGGCAGGGGCAGGGGCAGGGGATCAGAACGCGCGCTCCAAGACTCGTAGCGCGTCCTCGTAGCGCACGTCGACGGGGTTCATGATCAGGGCGCCGTCGTTGAGGGAGTGGCGGGCGATGTCGGGTAGCTGGTCGCGGTGCACGCGGCCGGTCTCGCTCAGCGTGCGTGGGAGCTTGGCCTTTGCCCAGAGCTGGTCGCGCAGCACCCGGATCTTCGCGATCGCCGCGCGGCCGCGGTCTTGCGCGGGGATCTTGGCGTAGGTCTCGGCGCCGGCGAGCGGGATCAGCAGCTCCCCGATCACGTCTGCGCGCGCGGGCAGGTTGTACTCGAGCACGTACGGCAACAGCACGCTCATGCACACGCCGTGCGGCAGGTGCGTGATCGCGCCGATCGTGTGCCCGAGCGCGTGCACCAGGCCCACCATCGAGTTCGAGAATGCGATGCCCGCCATCGTCGCGGCCACGGACAGCTCCAGCCGCCGTTCCTGATCGGTCGGCGTCTCCAGCACCTGCAGCACGTTGTTGGCGACCTTCTTGATCGCGGCCGTCGCGTAGGCGTCGCTGATCGGGTTCTTCCCCAGGCAGGTGAATGCCTCGGTGGCGTGCGTCAGTGCGTCCATCGCAGTGGCCGCGGTAAAGAACGGCGGCAGGCCGAGCGTCATGCGCGGGTCGAGCACCGCCACGTCCGGCAGGATGTAGCCCGACACGAACGCCAGCTTCAGCCCACTCTGCGCATCCTTGATCACCGAGACGTTGGTGACCTCGGAGCCGGTGCCGCTCGTGGTCGGCAGTACGAACAGCGGCTTGAGCGGCTTCTTGAGCACGTTGGTACCGGCGTATCGATGCAGGTCGTCGCCGCCCTCGGAGACCAGGATGTTCACCGCCTTGGCGGTGTCGATCACCGAGCCGCCGCCGATCGCGATCAGCGAGTCGCAGCGGTTGTCGCGGTAGAAGCGCGCGATCGCCGTCACCGCGGTCGTCGATGAGTCTTGCGGGATGTCGTCGAACACCAGCTCGGCCGACACGCCACCGCTCGTGAGTGCCGCCTGCACGACGTCCACCAGCTTGGCGGCGCGAACACCCTGGTCGGTCACGATCAGCGGCTTGTTGGAGCCGCGCTGGCCGAGCTCGTACGGCATGTGCTCGAGCGCCAGCGAACCGGCGACGATCTTCACGGGACAGAAAAACTCGAAGTAGGGCCCACTCATGCTGCGCTCCCGGGGATCAAGCCTCGAATCAAGTCGCGCACGGTACCGGCCGCGCTGCGGATGCGCTCCGCGGCCGGGATCACCGGTACGGACTTCAACGCCATGGTGGAGATGGGCGGCGGCAACATCACTGCCTGGATGCGGTCCATGCAGCGCATGAAGCGCATCGAGAGCGCGATGTCGCCGTGCGAGACGAAGCGGTCGTTCGCGTATGCCACGGCCGAGCTCTCCTGGAAGCTGGCCAGCGCGAATGCGTGCGACACGTGCTTGAACACCAGCTCCAGGTCGGCCTGGCCCTTGCGCTCGGCCGGCACGAACCGGTCTCCACGCCTGGCCACCCGAAAGCCGAGCGTGTCGCCATAGACCGAGAAGCCGATCGTGTATCCTTCGGGAAACCCGGGCAGCTCTCCTTGCACCACTGGGTCACCGGAGCCCGCCACAATCAAGCGGCCGAGGACCTCGAACATGGTCGCGACGAACGCGCGCTGCGCCGAATAGAGAGCCGTCATGGCCATGGTGAATAGCGCGGCGCGGGATCGACGGGATATGAAAAGAATGACCGCGCGCGCACCTACCGGTCACAGTTGTGTCATCACGACCCAACAAAAAAGGCGAGCGCTCGTGCGCCCGCCTCTTCCTCTCCCTCAGGTCCGCTCAGCTGATGCGCTTGGCGAACAGCTGGTAGACCGACTCGAAGTTCGTCAGCGACTTCAGCTCTTCCTCGGGCACGCTGACTTTGTATTGACGCTCGACCTCGGCCACGATCTCGATCGCCATCATCGAGTCGATGCCGAGCTCCGAGAACGGCGTCTGGTCCGGGATCTCGTCGATCTCGCTCACCTCGGCGACGATCGCGCGCAGCTTGTCTTTGAGCTCTGCCATGTGCTGTAGGTCGTCTGCGAGATGCCGTGGTTACGCGCTGAATTCAGGCTGCGACGCCTTCGTTGAGGCTGTTCTGGTCGAGCCCACTCTCGACGACCTGGAGCAGCTCACGCACGGTCACCAGGCCGACGAGCTTCTCGTCCGGCACGCGCACGCGCAGCTGACGCTCGAGTGTTCCCACCAGCTCCAGCATCGCGAGCGAGTCGATCCCGAGCTCGGAAATCGCCGCGTCCTCCTGGACGAAGCTGAAGTCCTTCTCGGCGATCTCGCTCGCAAGGTCGCGGAACAGGTCGATGAGTTGCGGCTTCTTCATGGCTCCGTGATCTCCGACTGGGGACCCGATTCGAGACGCTCCCGAACGGGCTCGTCTCCGAGGAGTCGCGTGGACCGAGGTGACACTGCCCTGAGGCATTGCCAGACTCGTGCCGACGACTTCGAATACAAGAACCGTGCTAGGGCGACGAAGAGCCCTTTTGGGCTAGTGCGTGTGGCGCTCGAGAGCGCCGTCGAGGTACAGCTCGCGGGTCTTCCTGCGCTGAACCTTCCCACTAGAAGTCTTGGGAAGGCTGCCCAGCGTTACGCAGGCGACATCGTACGGGGTGAGCCCGAAAGCCTCGTTGATTCGCGCTGCCACACGGGTACGCACGCCCTCGGCGTCGACCGAGCTGCACTCGACCGCGATCACCAAGCGCTCTTCCCCGTCGAGCTGTGTACCGAACGCCACGACGTTGCCCCGGCGCACACCCTCGAGTTCCGAAACGGCCCACTCGAGGTCCTGCGGATGGAAGTTCGCGCCACGCACGATGATGAGGTCCTTGCTCCTGCCGCAAAGGAACAGCTCACCCTCGGCGAGGTAGCCGAGATCGCCCGTGTGCAGCCAGCCGTCGCCAGGGAAGCCCTCGGCGTTCGCCTCGTCGTTCTCGAAGTAGCCGGCGGACACGCTGGGCCCGCGTGCCCAGATCTCGCCCACCACACGCTCCCCGACGGGGCCGTCGGGGCCCATGATCGCGAGCTCGTGCTCCGGGAACGGAACCCCGCAGCTGACCAGCTCCAGGTCCTCGCCGGGCTTCGCCTCGCCGCGGCGCAGCGCCTGCGAGTCCAGCCGGTCGACGCGCAGCGGTGTACCGAGGTGGTGGAACGTGATCGCGAGCGTG
>DASUME010000812.1:0-13215 GCA_036277895.1 Polyangiales bacterium | reverse complement strand
TGCGCTGGTGCCCACCGCGCTCGCGCATGCGCGTTCGCTGAGCGGCAGAGCCGGCATGCGCACGCTGCTGATGCTCGCGGACGTGGCGCTGGTCTCGCTGTTCATCTATCGCTGGGGCGCGCGCACCTCGCCGGCGCCGTTCATGCTGGTGCCGATCGTCAGCGGCTGGACGCTGATCCGGCAGCGAACGCTCGGGCGCGTCGCGCTGGTGACGGTGCTGGCTGCGTACGCCGTGCTGCTGTCGCTGGAGCAGTACGGCCTCAACCCCGCGCACGGCCCGCTAGGTAGCAGCGGGCTGCTGTACTGGGTCAAGCTCGCCTGCAGCTTGCTCGGCGTGCACGGCCTGGTGGACTTCACCATGGAGCGCCTGACCGAGCACCACGCGGTGGTGGCGCGACTGACGGCGGAGAAGCGCGCGCGCGAGCGTGAGCTGCAGCTCGCTCAGCAGCTCGAAGAAGCGCAGCGCCTGGAGTCGCTCGGGCGGCTCGCGGGCGGCGTGGCGCACGACTTCAACAACTTGCTCACGGTGCTCCTGGGCTGCGCCGAGCTGGCCGAGCTGAACCTCGCGAAGAACCCGCTGTTGGCCGCGCGCTCGCTGCGCGACATGCAGACCACGGCCGAGCGCGGCGCGTCGTTGACCGCACAGCTGCTCGACTTCGCGAGCCGTCGTCCCACCAGCCCGCGCAACGTCGATCTCAACGATGCCGTGCGCAGCGCGGCCAAGCTGCTGGAGCGCCTGCTCGAGGCGAGCGTCGAGCTGCGCGTGCACACGTGGAGCGCACCGTGTGTGGTGCACGTGGATCCGGGTGGCCTGGAGCGGCTGCTGCTCAACCTGGCGATCAACGCGAGCGACGCCATGCCGCACGGCGGCACGCTGAGCCTGTCGCTCTCCACGCGGCGCTTCGGTGACCAGGAGCACGTGCTGCTGGAGGTCGCGGACACCGGCGCCGGCATCGCGAGCGCAGACCTGCCGCACATCTTCGAGCCGTTCTTCACCACCAAGGCGCGCGGCAAGGGCACCGGCCTCGGCTTGGCGAGCGTGTACGGCATCGTGAAGCAGAGCCAGGGGCAGATCGAGGTCGAGTCGCAGCCGAGCGAGGGCACGGTCTTTCGCGTGCGCTGGCCGCGTGCGCTGGACGCCGAGGTGATCGAGCCGAGCCGCCTCAGTGATCCAGGCGTCGGCTACGAGCGCATCCTGCTCGTCGACGACGACGCGGAGGTACGCGCGGTGGCGCTCGCACACCTGGAAGCTGCTGGCTACACCGTGTTGGCGGCGACATCGGGCGCGGAAGCCCTGGAGGTGCTGGCCAAGAACAGCGTGCAGATGCTGGTCAGCGACGTATCCATGCCCGGCATGTCCGGCGTGGAGCTCGCACGCAAGGTGCGAAAGATCGCCCCCTCGATGCCGATCCTGCTGATCTCTGGCTACTCGGACGAGCTCGTCGAAGCGGGCGGTTTCTCCGCACGTGAGCCAAACGATCGCAATGACGTCGCGCGCTTCTTGCCGAAGCCCTTCAGCGGGCAGCGGCTGCTGGCCGAGGTGCGCGGAGCGTTGGACTCGGCGCCTGCGAACCAGCAGCACGCGTCCTGATTACTCGTGGGACTGGTTGTTGCCGCGGCGAAGGTACGCCGGGATGTCCAGCACGCGCTCGTCGTGGATGGCGCTGGCGCCGAACTGGCTCGGGCGCGTGGCGGCGACGACCGCCTCCTGCGGCACCTGGCTCGGGCGCGGCTTCAGCGCGCCCGGCGCGTTCGAGTAGGACACGCGACCCTCGGGCGGGCGCGAGCTGAGCGCGTTGCGCACCGGGCCGGCCGAAGAAGCGCGGCTCGGCATCGGGTACGACGAGCGGCTGAGGCGCGTCTCGACGTGCGACTCCGCCACGTTCTCGAAGCCGGTCGCGATCACGGTGACCTTCACCATGTCGCCCATGCTGCTGTCGGTGACCACGCCGAAGATGATGTTGGCATCCTCGTGCGCGCTCTCCTGCACCAGCGAAGCCGCGGCTTCGATCTCGCTGAGCTTCACGTCCGGACCGGCCGTGAAGTTGAGCAGGATGCCGGTGGCGCCTTCGACCGAGACCTCGTCGAGCAGCGGCGAGGCGATCGCCATGCGCGCTGCCTCGATCGCGCGGTCCTTGCCCTTGCCGTAGCCGGTGCCCATGAGCGCGCGGCCCATGTTGCACATGATCGTCTTCACGTCGGCGAAGTCGACGTTGATCAGGCCGGGGTGAACGATCAGGTCCGAGATGCCGCGCACGGCCTGCAGCAACACGTCGTCGGCGCGCTGGAACGCGTCGAGCATCGACATGTCCTCGCCGGCGATCGTGAGCAGCTTCTGGTTCGGGATCGTGATGATGGTGTCGACCGCGTTGCCGAGCTCCTGGATGCCGAGCTCCGCGTTCTTGGCGCGGCGACGGCCCTCGAAGGTGAACGGCTTGGTCACGACCGCGACCGTCAGCGCGCCCATGTCGCGCGCGACCTGCGCCACGACCGGCGCCGCACCGGTGCCGGTGCCGCCGCCCATGCCCGCCGTCACGAACACCATGTCGGCGCCCGCGAGCGCTTCCTGGATGCGCGTGATGTCCTCGAGCGCCGCCTTGCGGCCCACCTCGGGATTGCCACCGGCGCCGAGGCCCTTGGTCAGCTGCGGTCCAAGATGGATCTTGTGCGGCGCCAGGTTGTTGGGCAGCGCCTGCGCGTCGGTGTTGGCAGCGATGAACTCCACGCCCTCCAGGTCGCTCGAGATCATGGTGTTCAGCGCGTTGCCGCCGCCACCCCCCACGCCGACCACCTTGATGCGCGCCTGCAGCTCCGGATCTCCATCGAACTCGAACGAGATAGCCATCGAGGACCTCCCAGGGCGCGAAGCCCTTCCCCATCGTCTTTAGGAGCGACCGCCCGGTTTGCCCTCCGGGCGCTCGCCTTACTTACCAATTCCACCGGCAGCAGTGCCGGCGGACAAACTCAGAACACTTCGCGGAACCACTGCCCGATGCGACCGCCGATGCCGGCACGTACGTGGTGCTCGGCCAGATCTTCGTTCTTGATGCCGGTCGAGCGCAGCTGCTCTGCGCCGTACTTCGCGAGACCGACGCCGGTCGCGAAGCTGGGGCTCTTCACTACGTCGACCAGACCACCCACGCCCTGCGGAGCGCCGCGGCGCACCGGCAGCTGAAGCACGTGCTCCGCCATCTCCGGCATGCCGTCGAGCAGCGTGCTGCCGCCCGTGATCACGACGCCCGAAGCGAGCATCTCGACGTAGCCGCTCTCCTGCAGCACGTGCTGCACGGCGGCGAAGATCTCTTCCACGCGCGGCTCGATGATCTCGGCCAGCACGCGGCGAGCGAGCACGCGCGGGCCACGGCCACCAACCGAGGGGACCTCGATGGTCTCCTCTTCGTCGACCATGGCCACGCTCGCGCAGCCGTACTTCATCTTGATCCGCTCGGCCTCGGCGACGGGGGTACGTAGGCCGGACGCAACGTCGTTGGTGAGGTTGATGCCGCCGATCGGGATCACGGCCGTGTGCACGACCGCGCCATCGACGTAGATGATGACGTCCGTGGTGCCGCCGCCGATGTCGACCAGGGCCACGCCGATCTCGCGTTCATCCGGCGACAGGACGGCCGCGGCGGACGCGAGGGGCTCCAGCACGACCTCGGCCACGTGCAACGAGCAACGCTCCGCGCACTTGATGATGTTCTCGACCGCGTGCGAGGCGGCGGTGACCAGGTGGCAGCGGGCCTCCAGGCGCACGCCGCTCATGCCCACCGGCTCCGGGATGCCGTCGTGGCCATCGACGATGTACTGCTGCGGGAGCACGTGCAGCACCTGGCGGTCGCCGGGCAGCGGGATCGCCTTGGCCTGCTCCAGCACGCGGTCGACGTCCGCCTGCGTGACCTCGCGGTTGGCGATCGCGGCCACGCCTTCCTTGTTCATGCCCGTGACGTGGCTGCCCGCGATGCCGGCGTAGACCGTGTTGATCTTCACGCCGCTCATCGTCTCGGCCTGCTCGATGGCGCCCTTGATCGCGCGCACGGTGGCGTCGATGTTGACCACGACGCCCTTCTTGAGACCGGCGCAGGGCACGGAGCCGATGCCGATGATGTCCACGCCGTCGTCCGTCTGCTCTGCGACGATGACGCTGACCTTGGTGGAGCCGAGGTCGAGCCCGGCGATCACTTCGTTGTCGGTGAAGACGCTGTCGGCCATGCGCATGAGCTCCGGTGCGTTAGCGAGATGCAGTGTCGTGTCGGCGGCAGGCTCGCACGCGGAGAAACCGCGTACTTCGACACGAATACACAGTGGCGAATCGAAACCCAACTTTTGTGTGCCGCGTTCCGCGAAAAAAGATCAGCGCAGCTTCACTGCGACGCGATCGGGGCGCGCCTCGTTGTCGAGGTACACGTACTCTGCGCGCGCATTCTCCGCAGAAAGCCGCTCGAACACCTTCTTGAGCCGCTTCAGCTTCGCGTCGTACGGCGCACTGCCCAGGCGCACGTAGGTGAGATCTTCGCCGACGTACAGAGCGAGTCCATCGTTGGCCTCGAGGTGCAGCTCGCCGAGCGGCAGTTGTTGCCACAAGCCGCTGTCGCGGTACGCGCGCATCAACGTGATGGACGTCTCCAGCACACGTTGTGCGAGCTCGGGCTCGGTCGCCATGCGCGGCCGCGTGAGGCCGGTGATCACCGGCAGATCGACCGGATCCGCGCCGCCGAGGCGCTTGAACATCGTGGCGTCCTCGCTGATCAAGTACAGCGAGCTCGCCTCGTCGCAGCCCGGGTCGTCCTCACTCTTGCTGGGCGCACACGCCTCGACCACCATCAGCGCCACCGGGTCGCGCTCGCGCACCGTGATCGCGATCTTCGACGGCAGCTCGCGCGCGACGCTGGCGCTCACGATCCAGGGGTGCTGCGCCAGCTTGCCCTGCAGCTGCTCGGGGCTCTGCGCGAAGATGTTTTGCCCGGGTGCGAGCGCCGCCGCGGCGAGCAGCTCGTCCTTCTGGATCCGCGCCAGGCCCTTCACCTCGATGTTGTCGATGGCGAAGGCCGGCGCCGTGGTCAGGTGCCGCTTCACGAAGTGCGCGACGCCGAGCGCCGCAGCGACGATCGCTAGCAGCCCCACGGTGCGCAGCACCCAGGTGGAGGGGCTCGGCATTTGCATGTCGAGCAGCTGGCGCGCGCGCGCCTGAAGGCCGCCCACGACGCGCTCCGAGGTCGCCATCAAGGACGCCCATGCACGCTGGGTCAGAGGCGGGCCCTTCGGCATCGACGGCGCGGGCTTGGAGACGCGGCTGTTGCGTGGAGAAGGCACCGACACGCGCTCGTTCTCGCTCGCGCGGGCGTTGCGGCGCGGCGAGCTGCGGCGAACCGTGGAGCGGTTGGGGTCGAGCGATGCGGCGCTGCGCCCCGTGCGCAGCCGCGCGTTGCTCGGCGTTTCACGCGCCATGCTTCACTCCCTCGCGCTGCAGCGTGGCCAACAACGTGCGGCCCACGTTCGTGATGTTTCCGGCGCCCATCGTGATCACCACGTCGCCCGGTCGGATGCGGGCATGCAGTGCACCCGCGAGGTCGTCGATGCTAGGGACGTGCGTGACGTCGCGGTGTCCGTGCGCACGCACCGCCGCGGCCAGCGAGGCACCGTCGGCGCCCGGAATGGGCTCTTCGCCCGCGGCGTAGACGTCGCCGAGCAGCAGCACGTCCGCGCGGTTGAAGGCGCGCGTGAACTCGTCGAACGAGTGCTTGGTGCGCGAATAGCGGTGCGGCTGAAAGGCCACCACCAGGCGTCGGCCGTACGCGCTCTGCGCCGCTTCCAGCGTGAGCTGCACCTCGGTCGGGTGATGCCCGTAGTCATCGACGATGGTGACGCCGTCGTGCTCGCCCACGATCGTGAACCGGCGCTGCACGCCCGTGAAGCCGCCGAGCGACTTCTTCACCTGCTCCAGCGGCACGCCGACCTCGTCGCACACGGCGATCACGGACAGCGCGTTGAGCACGTTGTAGACGCCGGGCATGCGCACCTCGAACTGCCCCAGCGACTTGCCGGCGCGCAGCACCTCGAACGAGGTGGTCAACCCCGCGGCCTGCGGGTTCTTGGCGCGGTACTCGGCCTGCGCGGAGAAGCCGTAGCTCGCGACCCGCTTGTCGATCCGCGGCAAGACGTCTTGCACGTGCGGATGGTCGACGCATGCGACCACCAGGCCGTAGAACGGCACGCGGTTCGCAAAGCGAACGAACGCGTCCTTCACGTCGTCGTGATCGCGGTAGTAGTCGAGGTGCTCGGCGTCGATGTTGGTGATCACGGCGATCGTCGGCGTGAGGTGCAGGAACGAGCCGTCCGACTCGTCGGCCTCGGCCACCAGCAGGTTGCCCGCGCCGCGCGCGGCGTTGCTCCCGAGCGCGTTGAGCTTGCCGCCGATGACAACCGTGGGATCGAGCCCGGCCTCGCGCAGCACCGTGGCCACCAGCGAGGTGGTGGTGGTCTTGCCGTGCGAGCCCGCGATCGCGATGCCGTCCTTGAGCCGCATCAGCTCTGCGAGCATCTCGGCCCGCGGGATCACCGGGATGTTCTGCGCGCGCGCGGCTCGCAGCTCCGGGTTGTCCTTCTTCACCGCCGACGAGAACACCAGCACGTCCGCACCCGCGATGTTCTCGGCGCGATGCGGGCCGATATGCACCGTGGCGCCGAGCCCACGCAGCCGCACCACCGTGTCTGACTCACGCTGATCGGATCCCGACACCTCGAAGCCATGGGCGAGCAGCACCTCCGCGATGCCACTCATCCCGATGCCTCCGATGCCCACGAAATGGATCGATCGGACCCGACCGCGAAACATCAACTACTCCATGCTGCCGACGGCGCGCGTGCCGTAGTAGCCGTCGGTGTGACTCCAGGCGTGAGAACGCCGACGAGCGCGCCGGCGAGCGGTGGCCCGGCGCTGATCGGCGGCGGGCGGAAACGTGGACAGCGAGCGCACGGGTGCACTCTGCTTGGGCTCCGAAGGCTCGGCGGCGACGTCGTCTTCCGCGTCGTCTTCGTTCTCCAGCTCGGTCGCGGAGCAGCCCAGCCAGGCGCAAAGATCGTCGACGATCGCGGCCGCCGCATCCGGGCGCCCAAGTGTGCGCGCGGCATCGGCCATTCGACGGCGTTGATCTGGATCGCTCATCAGCTTCGCCACCGACGCGCCCAGCGACTCGGCGCTCAGCTCGCGCTCGCGCAGCGCGAGCGCCGCCCCGGCCTCGGCCAGCGCCTGCGCGTTCGGCCACTGGTGATCGTCCGCGAGCGGGATCGGGATCAAGATCGACGGCCGCCCGATCGCGCAGATCTCGGCGATCGAGGTCGCCCCTGCGCGGCCGATCACGAGCGCCGCCGACGCGTAGGCGCGCGGCATGTCGTCGATGAACGGCGTCACGGTGGCGTTCAGGCCGAGCTCCTCGTAGCGCGCGCGCACCGCGTCGCACATGGCGTGGCCAGTCTGGTGCAGGATCTCGAGCGGCCGGCCGCGCACCGCCCTGGCGGCCTGCGCGAGCGCTTCGGGCACCAGCTGGTTGAGCGAGCGCGCGCCCTGCGAGCCACCGATCACGAGCACACGCCGCGCGCGCATCTCGAAGCCGGCCGGATCCATACGCGCCATGTTGCCGGCGTCGACGAAGTTCCGCCGCACCGGGTTGCCCACCCACTGCGCCACGCCCTGCGGGAACGCGCCAACGGTCTCGTTGAAGCTCACGTAGGCGCGGTCGACCGCGCGCGCGAGCAGGCGATTGGTCAGGCCCACACCTGCGTTCTGCTCCAGCAGCGCCGTGGGCACGCCGAGCGCCGCAGCCGCTCCGACCATCGGCCCGGCGGCGTAGCCGCCCACGCCGATCACCAGCGAAGGACGGAAGCTGCGCACGAGCTTGGCCGCCTCGATGCCTGCGGTGGGCAAGGACAGCAGGTTCTTCACCAGCTGCGTCGGCGTGCGGCCCTTGAGCGGACCCACGTCGAGGCACACCAGGCGCTCGCCCAGCGAAGGGATGACCTTGGTCTCGAGGCCACGCGCGGTACCGACGAACAACGTCTCCAGGTCCGGCTCGCGCCGCTTGAGCTCTTCGTACACCGCGATGCCCGGGAACAGGTGTCCACCCGTCCCGCCGCCTGCCAAGATGACGCGCTCGATCATAGCGTCCCCCCTTCCGATGCCAATTCGCGCGCTGCTTCGCCCCCGCTAGCGGCGCGCGCCCCCACGCCCACTCCGACAACAGGACTAGCTTCGCCAACGCCAAATCTGCGTGGACGCGAAACGTTGAGCAGGATGCCCACCGCCGCGCAATTCACGAGAAGACTGGAGCCACCGGAGCTCAGAAAAGGTAAGGTCAGCCCTTTTGTCGGCACCAAGCCGAGCACCACCGCGAGGTTGGTGATCGCCTGCGCGCCGACGAACATCGTGAAGCCGATGCCCAGGTACGTGCCGAAGTGATCGACCGCGCGCAGCGAGGCGCGTACGCCGCGTGCGATCACCAGCATGAACGCCAGCACCAGCGCCGCGAAGCCGATGAAGCCGAGCTCTTCAGCGACGATGGCTGCGATGAAATCCGTATGCGCTTCGGGCAAGTACAGAAGCTTCTGCTGGCTGTTGCCGAGCCCCACGCCCCACAGGCCGCCGTTGCCGAAGCTCATCCACGACTCGACGATCTGGTAGCCGCCGTCCATGCGGTGCTTCAGCGGATCGGTGAACGCTTCCCAGCGCGCCATGCGGTAAGGCGACGACTTCACCAGCCACCACGCGACCGGCAAGACGATCGCGCCGCCCAGGATCATGTAACCGATCTGCGCACCTGCCGCGAACAGCAGCACGAAGGTCAGCAGCATCATCATCACGCCGCTGCCGAAGTCCGGCTGCGCCATGCACAGCGCGATCAAGCCGCTCGCGACCAGCACGTGCGGCAGGAAGCCCACCCAGAAGCTGCCGACGCGCTTGTCCTTCTCCGCCAGCGAGTCCGCGAGCCAGATGATCAGCGCGATCTTCGCGACCTCGGCCGGCTGGACGTGGACCGGGCCGATCGGGATCCAGCGCGCCGCGCCGCCGGCCGCGTGGCCGAAGCCGCCGATCACGAACGCCATCAAGCACGCCGCGATGAACAGCAGCGGCTTTCCGAGCATGCGGTAGCGGTGGTAGTCGAGCCGCGACAAGGCCATCAGGATCGGGATGCCCACCAGTGCGTAGATCGCCTGCCGGAACAGGTAGTGCTGCCCGTCGTGGAACTCGCGCTGCGCCCGCACCGAGCTGGCGCTGTAGACCATCACCACGCCGAACACGATCAGCGCCACCACGGTGCCGAACAGCACGCCGTCGACGTTGCCCACCACACGCGGCCAGGTGCGCGGATCGCTCGCCTTCTTGAAGCGATCGAACCACGACGGCTGCGGGACCTTCGCCACCGGCGGCACGGTCTTGCGGTTGCGAACGTTTCCGGTGCCGCGCGCGAGCACGGCGGGTCGGGCAGCGACGCGCGTCATCTTGCTTGTCCTTCCTGCACGGACGCTTGCAAGGCGAGCACCGCGTCGCGGAACACGTCCCCGCGGTGTGCGTACGACTTGAACATGTCGAAGCTGGAGCACGCAGGCGCGAGCAACACCGCTTCGCCGAAGCGCGCGAGCTTGTGGGCCGCCGCCACCGCGTCCGCCATCGTCTTGGCGTGCGCGATCGGCAGCGTGGAGCCTTCGAACGCCTTCGCGATCAGCGCGCCCGCGGCTCCGATCAACACCAAACCCGCGCCCGTCTTCTCCAGCGCGGTGCGCAGCGGCTCGTAGCTGCCGCCCTTGTCGACGCCGCCCGCGATCAGCACGACCTTGGTCTTGGCGCGCGCGAAGCCCGCCAGCGCCGCGATCGAGGCGCCCACATTGGTGGCCTTGCTGTCGTCGAAGTAGTCGACGCCCTCCAGCGTGGCGACCTGCTGCATGCGGTGCGGCAGGCCCTTGAAGCTGCGCAACACCTCCGCGATCACGGCGGCGTCGATCCCGAGCAGGCGTGCGGCGAGCGCCGCGGCGCAGGCGTTGTCGAGGTTGTGCTCACCGCGAATGCCGAGCTCCGCGATCGGCAGCGTCAGACCGCTGACGGTGTCCACGATCGCGTCGCCCTGCCGGCGCACCTCGCCGTCCACACCCGCGTACGTGACGAGCTTGCCCGGCGACGCGTACGCGAGGCTCAAGCTGAGCTGGTCTCCGGCCGGTGCGATCGCGAAGCCGTCCTGGTGCTGCGTCGTGAACAGACGTCCCTTGGCTGCGGCGTAGGCCGCGAGGTTCTCGTAACGATCGAGGTGATCGTCGGTGACGTTCAGCAGCACGCCCACTTTTGCGTGGAACTTTTCGACGCGTTCGAGCTGGAAGCTGGAGAGCTCGGCCACTACGTAACCGTGCTCCGCCGCCTCGCTATCGACCGCAACGCTCAAAGGAGTGCCCAAGTTGCCGCCGGTGAAGGTGGGCTTGCCGCTGGCCTCGCACATCTTGCCGATCAGCGTGGTGACCGTGCTCTTGCCGTTGGTGCCGGTGATGCCGACGATCGGCGCGCTGATGAACCAGGACGCGAGCTCGATCTCGCTCACCACCGGGATGCCGCGGCGCCCCGCATCCGCGAACGCGGGCAACGCAGGTACGCCGGGCGACACCACGATCAGCTGCGCGTCCGCGAAGCGCGCCGGCTCGTGATCGCCCAGGCTCAACGTGGCGCCCAGCTTCTCGGCCTCGGCCCCCAGCTCCAGCTCACGGCGTCCGTCGTTCACGGTGACGCGCGCGCCCTTTCTGATCAGCAGGCGCACGACGGCCAGGCCAGATTGGCCGAGCCCTACCACCGTCACGCGTGTGCCTGTGAGTTCCACGACTTACCTCAGCTTCAGGGTGGCGAGGCTGAACAGCGCGAGCATGATCGCGATGATCCAGAAGCGAACGATGATGCGCGGCTCGGGCCAGCCCTTCTTCTCGTAGTGGTGGTGGATCGGCGCCATCAGGAACACGCGCTTGCCCGTCAGCTTGAACGACGTGACCTGCGTGATGACGCTGACCGCCTCGACGATGAAGATGCCGCTCAGCGCGAGCGAGAGCAGCTCGTTCTTGGTCAGGACAGCCAGCGTGCCGAGCCCGCCGCCGAGCGCGAGCGAGCCGACGTCGCCCATGAACACCTGCGCGGGGTACGTGTTGTACCAAAGGAAGCCCACGCCCGCGCCGATCATCGCGCCGCAGTACACGGCCAGCTCACCGACGCTGTCGATCGATGGGATGTGCAGGTAGGTGGCGATGTCGTTGCCGAAGATCACCAGGCCCGCGAGGTACGCGAGGATGCCGTAGGTACCTGCGTTGATCATGACCGGACCGATCGCGAGCCCGTCGAGGCCGTCGGTCAGGTTGACTGCGTTCGAGATGCCGACGATCCAGATCGCCGCCAGCACCACGTACAGCCAGGTGGGCAACGCGAGCGGGTGCTTGTCGAAGGCGACGAAGGGCACGTTGACCTGGTCGCGGATCTTCACCCAGTCGGCGGGCAGTCCGTCGCTGCCGTACCAGAGGAAGCCACACACCACGAACGCGATCGCGAACTGCAAGATCAGCTTGCCGCGGGCGCTCAGGCCGCCGGTGTCGCGCTTCTGGATCTTCTTGGCGTCGTCGATGAAGCCGATGCCGCCGTAGAGCGCGGTCACCGCCGTGGCGAGCCAGACCATGGTGTTGCTCGGGTCGGCCCACAGCACCGTGGAGCTCACCAACGCGAGCAAGATCAGCGCGCCACCCATGGTGGGCGTGCCGGCCTTGGAGAAGTGCGACTGCGGGCCGTCCTTGCGGATGATCTGCCCGATCTGCTTGCTCTGCAGGTGGCGGATGAACCACGGGTAGAGCCCGAACGTGACCAGCATCGCGGTGGTGGTCGAGGCCAGCACGCGGAACGGCACGTAGCGCAGCACGTTGAAGAAGCTGAACGAGGGGTTCTCGCTCAGTGGATAGAGGAGGTAGTAGATCACGCGCTACCCCCGAAGCGCTGCGTCAGCGCGTCCGCCACCGTCTCCATCGCCATCGCGCGCGAACCCTTGACGAGCACCACGTCTCCCTGCCGGCACAAGCTCTGCACGATCGAGATCGCGTCGGACGACAACATCACGTGCGCGACGCGCGTGGGATGTGGGGCAAGGCGGCCTGCGGAGAGGCGCGCCGCGGCGCTGGTGGCATGCGCCATCTCGCCGCCGCAGCCGACCAGCACGTCGATGCCGAGCCGCACCGCGAGCTCGCCGATGCGCACGTGCTCGGCCTGCGAGAAGCGGCCGAGATCCTTCATGTCCGCCAGCACCGCGACGCTGCGCCCGCCGGTCGCGAGTACCTTCAAGGTCTCGAGCCCGAGCGCCATCGAGCGCGGGTTCGCGTTGTAGCTGTCGTCGCAGACGGTGACGCCGGCGCGTGTCTGCGTGAGCGCCATGCGTCCGGGCGTGGGCGGAACGCTGCCCAGCGCAACGATTGCACGCTCGACGTCGCCCTCGAGCGCGACCACCACGGCCAGCGCCGCGGCCGCATCGGTCGCTGCAGCGTGGCCCACCAGACGCAGCGACACCTCGCGCGCGCCGAGGCCCGCGAGGTTGATGCGCGCCTGGGTCCCGCTCGCGTTGAGCTCTGCGTGCTCGAGCCGCACCGTCACTCCGTCCTGGTTGCCGAACGAGAGCGTGCGGACGTCGGTGCGCCAGCGCTTCTTCAGCTCGGCGTCGTCGTCGTTGACGATCGCGATGCCGTGCGCGCCGAGCGCTCCCCAGAGCGAGGCCTTCTCGTCGGCGACGGCCTCGAGCGAGACCAGGCCCTCCGTGTGCGCGAGCGCGGCGAGCAGCACCACGGCGACGTCCGGCTTGGTGATCGCGCCGAGCCAGGCGATCTCGCCCGGGCCGCTCGTGCCTACCTCGAGGACCGCGATGTCGTGCTCCTCGGTCAGGCCGAACAACGTCATCGGCACGCCGAACTGGTTGTTCAGGTTGCCGGCCGTCTTCAGCACGCGCAGCCCGAGCCCCGCGAGCGCGCCCGCCGTCAGCTCCTTGGTGGTGGTCTTGCCGGCGGAGCCCGTGATCGCCACGACCTTGCCAGCATTCGCGCGCCCGCCGCTCGCGGCGGCTCGACCCCAGCGCTGACGATGAAACGCAGCCAGCTCGCCGAGCGCGCGCGTGGTGTCTGCGACCTCGATCGCGGGCACGCCGTCGGGCCGTGGCTCGCCGCGCT
>DASUME010000811.1:0-4638 GCA_036277895.1 Polyangiales bacterium | reverse complement strand
TCGGCCATGTCCCAGCCACCCTCGGTGGGCACGGGCAGCAGCTCGTCGGCCAGGTTCGGGTCGTAGATGTTGGGCACGATGGAGCTCGGCATGTGCTTGAGTCCCTCGAGCCCGTGCAGCGCTTCGGCGGGCTCGGCCGCGACGCACGTGATCTTGCGCGTGTGCTCGCGCAGCCTGCGCGTGGTGCCCATCATGGTGCCGCTGGTGCCGAGGCCCGCCACGAAGTGCGTGATCTCGTCGCCCACCTGCTCCAGGATCTCGGTGCCCGTGGTCTTGTAGTGCGCACCCGGGTTGGACGGATTCGAGTACTGGTCCGAGTAGAAGTACTTGTCCGGGTGCTCCTCGATCAGCCGGCGCACGTGGCGGATCGCGCCGTCCGAACCCTCCATCGGGTCGCTGAAGATCAGCTCGGTGCCGAACGCGCCGGTGATGTTCTTGCGCGCTTGCGACACGTTCGCCGGCATCACCAGCGCGACCTTGTAGCCGAGGCAGGCGCCGAACAGCGAGTACGCCACGCCCGTGTTGCCGCTGGTGGCGTCGATCAGCACGCGGTCCTTGGTCAGCCGACCGTCCGCGATCGCGTCGCGCATCATGTTCAGCGCGGGGCGATCCTTCACGGACCCACCTGGGTTCATGAACTCGAGCTTGAGGTAGATCTTCACGCCCGGGTTGTCGCGCTCGATGCTGCGCAGGCGAATCAAGGGCGTATTGCCCACGGCCTCCACGATCGAGTCGATGCGCTTGAAGCGACTCACACGGCCTCCGACGACGACGTAAGCAAAACGTTCTCCGGCTCGCGACCCGGCAACTCGAGCGTCACCCGAATCGCCTCCACGGCCGCGAGCGCCCCCAGCAGTGCGCGCGCCGCCGGCTCCAGCGCGGGATCTCCCGCCACACGCGCCACCTCGTCCGACGAAGCGACGCTCCAGTGCGAACCCGCGCCCACACGCACGCCCGCGCGCGCGAGGTAGCGCTCGGCTACCTCCACGACGCCGGCGTCCCCGCGCAAGTGCAACGCCGTCTCCAACAGACGGCGCTGCCCTGTCTCCCCGACTTGCGGGAGCAACAGGTGGCGTGCGTAGCGCGCGAGCTGCATCAGCCGCCTGCGATCGCAGGCACGATGCTGACCGAGTCGCCGTCCTTGACCGGCGTGTCGAGGCCGTCGAGGAAGCGCACGTCTTCCTCGTTGGCGTAGATGTTCACGAAGCGGCGCACGCCCTTCTCATCGAGCAGGCGCTCCTTGAGGCCGGGGTGCTTCTTCTCGATGTTCTCGATCACCTCGCGCACGGTGGCGCCGGCGATGGCGACTTCGTCCGCGCCGCCGGTGAGGGTGCGCAGGGGGGTGGGGATACGAACGGTGATGGCCATGACTCTTCTCCTTCTGGAATCAGCAGGAAGCCGCCGCGAGGTAGCGCGCTTCCGAAACGTCCCGAACCTGTCCGCTGCACAGCGGGCAATCGTTGCGCGCGCGAACCGCACGCTTGCGCAGGCCGGAGCCGAGCGCGTCGTAGCTCCACAACGAGCCGGCGCCACGTCCGCGCAGCAGCTCGAGCGCCAGTGCAGCCTGCAAGGCGCCCACGACGCCGACCACCGGCCCGAGCACGCCCGCCGAAGCGCACGTGTCCGCCTGCGCCGGCACGTCCTCGAACAGACAGCGCAGGCACGGGCCACGCGCATCACTGGCGAACGCCCAGCCGCTGAAGCGCACCGCGCCGGCTTGCACGATCGGCACGCCGCTCAGGCGCGCCGCATCCGCGGCCAGGAACTTGGTGGCGTAGTTGTCCGAGCCCTCGATCACGAGCGCGTGGCCCGCGACCAGCGCGATCGCGTTGTCCGGTACGAAGCGATCTTCGATGCCGTGCACGTTGCCTAGCCGCGCGGC
Source organism: Polyangiales bacterium (assembly GCA_036277895.1). GTDB lineage: Bacteria > Myxococcota_A > Polyangia > Polyangiales > DASUME01 > DASUME01. The sequence continues at coordinate 2,756 of DASUME010000811.1, read as the reverse complement.
CGCCGCGATCTTCAGCTGGCCCACGTCGCTCTCCTCGTAGAGCGTCTGACGCTGCAGGTTGCTCAGCTCGACCCGATCGTCGTCGACGAGCGTCACGCGCGTTACGCCACTCTCGGCCAACACCGAGAGCACCGGGCACGACAACCCGCCCGCCCCGATCACCAGCACACCGCGTGTCACTTGAAGTACTCGTCGAGGCTGAAGTAGCGCTCGCCGGTGTCGCACAGCACCGTGACCACGTTCTTGCCCGGTCCGAGCTCCAGCGCGACCTGGCTGGCCACGAACGCGTTCGCGCCCGCGCTGATGCCCACGAGCAGGCCCTCTTCACGCGCCAGCCGGCTCTTCATCGCGTACGCGTCGCGGTCGCCCACCAGGCGTACCTCGTCCACCACCTCCGCGCGGTAGTTCTGCGGCACGAAGCCGGCGCCGATGCCCTGGATCTTGGTCGGGCCCGGCTCGCCGCCCGAGATCACGGCGCTCGACTCGGGCTCGACCGCGATCACGCGCGCCTGCGGGTGGCGCTGCTTGAGCACCTCGCCCACGCCGCTGATCGTGCCGCCCGTACCGACCGCGGCCACGAAGGCGTCGATCGAGAGGCCTTCCATGCCGTCGAGGATCTCGTTGGCGGTGATCGCGCGGTGCGCGGCCGGGTTCTCGGGGTTGTCGAACTGGCCGGGCATGAACGCGCCGCGCTCGTTGACCACGTCGAACGCCGCCTCGATCGCGCCTTCCATCACGCGCTCTGCCGGCGTCAGCACGATCTCCACGCCGTACGCCTGCAGCAGCGCGCGCCGCTCGAGCGACATGCTCTCGGGCATGGTCAGCACGAGCTTGTAGCCCTTGCGCGCGCACACGAGCGCGAGGCCGATGCCGGTGTTGCCGCTGGTCGGCTCGACCACCGTGTCGCCGGGCTTGATGCGTCCCGCCTTCTCGGCGCCCTCGATCATCGCCAGCGCGATGCGGTCCTTCACCGAGCCGCCCGGGTTGAGCTGCTCGCACTTGGCCCACACGGCGCCGCCTTCGGCGCTGGGCACGCGGCGCAGGCGGACGAGCGGCGTGTTGCCGATCAGCGAGAGCACGTTTTCGTAGACCGGGGCGCTCATGAGGTTCCGACTCTAGATCACGTAGACGTAGCCGCCAGGCGCACCGCGCTTGACGCCTTGCTCTTCGGCGCGCTGGCACAGGTCGCCGAGCGTGAACTGCTCGAAGCAGGCCTCGATGCGCTGCGCGAGGTCCGCGAACGCGGCCTCGGTGATCGCGATGCTCTGCGTGTCGCCGCCTGCGGCATCCTCTTCGAGGGTGTACGGGCTGAGCTTGCCTTCGAGCGCGCGGATCACGTCGCCGAGAGTGATCTCGGCCGGCGCGCGCGTGAGCTGGTAGCCGCCCCGTGGACCCCGCTTGCTGGACACCAGCCCGGCCCGGCGCAGGTCCTGAAAGATCTGCTCCAGGAAGCGTGGCGGGATGCTCTGCCGCTCGGCGATCTCTCGGATCTGCGCCGCGACGCCGCCGCCATGAAAGGCGAGGTCGAACAATGCGCGTACGCCGTAGCGTCCCTTGTTGGAGAGCTTCACGGGTACGAAGCCTAGTTTGCGCATCGGAAATGTCAAGAATGGCCGGCGCGGTTGCCGGCTCATCAGCGCGGGCGCTATTGTCGCCTCCGGTTTAGGCTCATCGTCATGCGCGAAGCTCCGCCTCGAATCGTGCAGTACCCGAGCGCACTTGCTGCGTGCACACCAGGGGTGCACGGGCTGTGAGGCGCTGCCCCACCTGCCAGTCCAACTACACGGCGGATTCCCGCGTGTGCCCGATGGACGGGGCGACGCTCGAAGACGCGCCCGATCCGCTGGTCGGGCGCACGATAGGTGGGCGCTACCTCATCTGCGAGCTGATCGGCACGGGGGGCATGGGCGCCGTCTACCGCGGTCGGCACCAGCTGGTCGGCCGCGACGTGGCGCTCAAGTTCCTCGCACCGCGCTACGCCAGCGACGCCTCCGCGCGCGAGCGCTTCCTGCGCGAAGCCCGCGCCGCCAACCGCATCGACCACGAGCACATCATCGACATCACCGACTTCGGCGAGACGCCGGACAAGCTGGTGTTCCTGGTCATGGAATACCTTGAGGGCGAGACGCTCGCGAAGATCATCGAGGGGGGGCCGCTGGAGCCACAGCGTGCGCTCGGCATCGCCTGGCAGCTCGCCACGGCGCTCGCCCGCGCGCACGAGCTCGACGTCATCCACCGCGACATCAAGCCCGACAACATCTTCGTGCTGCAGCGCCGCGGCGGCGACTTCGTGAAGCTGCTCGACTTCGGCCTCGCCAAGGTGCTCGGTGAACATCGGCTCACGGCGACCGGCAAGGTGTTCGGCACGCCCGAGTACCTCGCGCCCGAGCAGGCGCGTGGCGAGCAGCTCACGGGCCAGGCCGATCAGTACGCGCTCGGCTGCGTGCTCTACGAGATGCTGACCGGCGTGCTGCCGTTCGACGGGCCGAGCCCGGACGTGGTGATCAAGCACCTGCAGACGCGGCCCGACGTGCCGTCGACCAAGCGCGCCGAGCTGAGCCCGGAGATCGATGCGCTCTGCGCGCGCATGCTGGAGAAGAGCCCGCGCGATCGCTTCACGGACGCGTTCCACCTCGCTGACGAGCTGCGCGCGATGCTGGATGCGAACGGCCGCGCCTCGAAGCCGCCGCGCCGCTCTGGCGTGCAGTCGGTGCCGGCGATCGAGGCGACCGTCACGCAGCCGTGGGTCGACGCGG
>DASUME010000810.1:0-2732 GCA_036277895.1 Polyangiales bacterium | reverse complement strand
TCCCGCACGTGGAGCACTACACCGCGGTGGACCTGTCGCCCCACGCGCTGGAGACCATCCGCGCCGAGCTGAGCGCCGACGAGCTGCGAAAAGTCACGCTACTCAACAGAGCGGCGCACGAGCTCGGTGGGGTCACGGCGGCCAGCTTCGACATCGTGATCATCAACTCCGTCTCGCAATACTTTCCGGACGGGGACTACCTACGAGGCGTGCTGCAACGAGCGAGCGAGCTGGTGGTCGACGGAGGCCGGATCTTCGTGGGAGATGTGCGCAACCTGAGCCACCTGCACGCCTTCCACGAGCGCGCCGAGCGCACGCAGGCGCCTGCGGGCCGCACGGCGGAGGAGACCACGACGCGCATCGGACGACGGATCGAGCGCGATGGGGAATTGCTGCTCAACGAGGCGTGGTTTCGCGCCTTGCCAGGCGCACTGCCGCGGATCGCGGGCGCCGACGTGCAGCTCAAGCGCGGCCTCGCTCACAACGAGATGACGTGCTTCCGCTTCGACGTGGTGCTCCATGTGGGCGCCGCACCCGCACGGTTTGCGCTGCCGCCCGCCTCCGACCTCGCCTCGTTGGCGACGGAGCCGCCGGTGGCCTACGCCCGCGAGCTCCCCAATGCGCGCGTGCAGGCCGACGGTGTGGAGCCGTCGTTCGCGCTGAAGGACTACGACAGCTTCGTGGTGCAAGCGCGCTCGGGTGATGCGACGCGCTTCGATGTCGTGCTGCGGCATCGCAAGCACGGGCCGGAGGGCCTGCCGGACTGGCCCGCTTCGCCCGAGCTGCCGGCGACCCACCAACCCGCGCGCGGCAGCAGCAGCGACCTGGAGCCCGAGCTGCGCGAGTTGCTCTCGGCTTCGCTGCCCGTCTACATGATCCCCGCGCACTTCGTAACGTTGCCCGCGTTCCCGCTGACCCCGAACCAGAAGATCGATCGCAAGGCGCTGCCTTCGCCCACGCGCGCCGCGGTGCGCGTCACGAAGGAGCAGGCACCGGCCAAGAGCGAGCTGGAGCAGCAGATCGCGGACGTGTGGCAGGTGGTGCTGAACGTGGAGCAGGTCGGGCGCGAGGAGAACATCTTCGAGCTGGGCGCGAACTCGCTGTTGACCGTGCAGGCCGCCAATCGGCTGTCGAACGCGCTCGGGCGCAAGGTGTCGCTGGTCAGCATGTTCCGCTTCCCGAGCGTGTCGGCGCTGGCCGCGCACCTCGGCGAGGCGGCGCGCCCCGCACCGAGCGCAGAGCCGCGCGCGGACGATCGTCGGAAGGATGCAGCGGAGCGACGGCGCCAGCTGCGCGCGGAGCGTGCGGCACAAGGAGAGCGGGATGACTGAGCAAGCGCGAAAGGCACAGCCGGACGTCGCGATCGTGGGCATGGCCGGCCGCTTTCCGGGTGCGCCCTCGGTGGCCGCGTACTGGCGCAACGTGCGCGACGGCGTCGAGTCGATCCGCCGCCTGAGCGACGAGCAGCTGCTCGCCGCCGGCGTGCCGCCCGACAAGCTCGACGACCCGAGCTACGTCAAGGCCTGCCCGGTGCTCGACGACATCGACAAGTTCGACGCGGCGTTCTTCGGCTTCAACCCGCGCGACGCCTCGGTGATGGATCCCGCGCACCGCTTCTTCCTCGAGGTCGCCTGGGAGGCGATCGAGCACGCCGGCTACACGGGCTTGCCCGAGGAGTCGCGCGTGGGCGTGTTCGCGGGCGCCGGGGCGCCGCTGTACATGCAGGAGAACCTGCGCACGAACGCCGAGCTGATGCGCACGATGGGCGACTTCCTCGTGCGCCACACCGGCAACGACATGAACTTCCTGGCCACGCGCGTCTCGTACGAGCTCGACCTGCGCGGGCCGAGCATGAACGTACAGACGGCGTGCTCGTCGTCGCTGGCCGCGGTGCACGTCGCGTGCGCCAGCCTCGCGCGCGGCGAGTGCGAGCTCGCGCTGGCGGGCGGCGCGACCGTGCTGGTGCCCATGGGCCAGGGCTACGACTACCGCGAAGGCGAGATCCTCTCGCCCGACGGCCACTGCCGCCCGTTCGACGCCGACAGCGCGGGCACCGTGTTCGGCAGCGGCGCCGGCTGCGTGGTGCTCAAGCTGCTCGAGCGTGCGCTCGACGACGGCGACACCATCCACGCCGTGATCAAGGGCTCGGCGCTCAACAACGACGGCTCGCTCAAGGTCGGCTACCTGGCGCCCTCCGTCGACGGGCAGGCCGAGGTGATCGACACCGCGCTGCGCGCCGCGGATGTTCCCGCCGACAGCATCAGCTACATCGAGACCCACGGCACGGGCACGCGGGTGGGGGATCCGATCGAGCTGGAGGGGCTGCGCCTCGGCTACGGCAAGCACACGGACAAGCGTCAGTTCTGCGCGATCGGCTCGGTGAAGTCGAACATCGGCCACCTCGGCGAAGCGGCGGGTGTGGCCTCGTTGATCAAGGCCGTGCTCGCGCTGGAGAATCGCCAGCTGCCGCCGAGCCTCGGCTACAGCAGGCCCAACCCGCAGATCGACTTTCCGAGCACCCCGTTCTTCGTGAACAGCACGCTGCGCGCGTGGGAGTCCTCCGGGCCGCGCCGCTGCGGCGTGACGGCGCTCGGCGCGGGCGGCACCAACTGCCACCTGATCCTGGAGCAAGCGCCGGAGGCCTTGCCGGGCGAGGGCGCGCGCAGACAACAGCTGTTCGTGCTGTCGGCCAAGACGCCGGAGGCGCTGCAGCAGGCGAGCGAGAACCTGGC
>DASUME010000809.1:0-10066 GCA_036277895.1 Polyangiales bacterium | reverse complement strand
GACCCCTCCGCGCTGCCCGAGTCGGAGGTGCACTCCGGCATGGCCGAGCTGTTCCTCGGTCGCCTGCACGAGGCGCGGCAGCGGCTCGAGGCGCTTCGGCCGCGCGACCTGAGGTACTTCAAGGGCTCCTACGACGTGCGCTACCTGGCGGACACCATCGTGCTGGTGGAGAGCGTGTTGTCGCAGGTGCAGTGGCTGATGGGCTTCCCCGATACCGCCGTGCGCACGGCGAACGCGGCGATCGCGCGCGCGCGCCCGGCACGCCATCACCTGTCGCTGAACAACGCGCTCTCGTACGCGTGCCCCGTCTTCTACTGGAGCGGGCGCTACGAGGAGTGCGGTCGACACGTGGCGCTGCTCGACGAGCACGTCGTCCGGCATGGCCTGGTCGTGCGACGTCCGGTCGCCATGTTCTACGGCGCCGCCATGGCCTGCCTGCAGGGCGATGCCTCCGAGGGGCTCGACCGCCTGCAGCGCGCGATCGAGGAGTTCCGCAGGCTCAACCTGCTGGCGCGCATGCCGTATTACCTCGCGGGCCTGGCGGAGTTCCTCACGCAGCACGGTCGCCCCAAGGACGCGGACGCCGCCAGCCGCGCCGCCGTCGAGCTCGCGGGTGCGCAGCATGAAGACTGGTGCCGCCCGGAGGTGCTGCGTATCCGCGCGTCGGTGCTGGCCTCGCAAGGGCGTGCCGAGGAGGTGGAGCTGCTGCTCGTCGAGTCGATGGCGCTCGCCGAACGAACGGGCGCGCTCTCGTGGCGACTGCGTGCCGCCAACGATCTCGCCCGTCTCTGGCGCGCGCGCTCGCGCGCCGACGACGCGCGCGCGATGCTGCAACCGATCTTCGGCGAGTTCCGCGAAGGCTTCTCGACGCGAGACCTCGTCACCAGCGCCGAGCTGCTGCGCTCGCTGTAGAACAACTCAGGAGGCTTCGTATGTCCCTTCTACCCATTCATCGCGTCGTCACCGGACACGATGCGCACGGCAAGGCGGTCGTCGTGAGTGACGGTGCCCTGCCTACCGTGCGCGCGCTGGAGGCGCTCCCGGGCATGATCTTCCACGAGGTCTGGGAGACGCGCGCTACGCCGGCGCCGGTCGACAACGGCGACGATCCCACGCGTGATCCGCTGATGCACCAGGCGCCCACGAACGGCACCCGCATTCGCTTCGTCGACTTCCCCCCGGATCGCGCATACCTCGATCAAGCCGCGTCCAGGATGAAGGCGCTGTTCGAGGAGGTGAACGACGAGCGGGCACTGACCACGCTCGCGGACTCGCCGCACCCGATGATGCACCGCAGCGAGGCGGTGGACTACGCCGTCGTGCTCGAGGGCGAGATGGTGCTGGTGCTCGACGACTCGGAGGTGGTGCTCAAGCCGGGCAGCGTGGTGGTGCAGCGCGGCACCAACCACGCCTGGGCCAACCGCACGGACGCCGTTTGTCGCGTGCTCTTCGTCCAGCTCGACGGCCAATACGACCCGGCGATCCTCGACGCCCTCGCACGCCGCGGCGCGGTCACGTTCGGATCCTAGACCCCGTGCGCGCGCAGCTTCACGCGCAGCGTCTGGCGTGAGATCCCGAGCAGCTTGGCGGCCTCGCGGAGGTTGCCACCCGTGTACGCGAGCGCGCGCGTGAACAGCAAGCGATCGACCTGTCCGTGGGTCTCCCCGTACACGTCGCAGGCGTTCGGCTGCAGGCGCTGCGCGATGAACGAGTCGACGTCGAAGGCGCAGGGCGACGCGGGGTCGGGCGCATCGAGCGGCGGCAACGAGCTCGGCAGCAAGATCGGTCCACGCGCGTGCAGCAGCGCGACCTTCAGCACGCTCTGCAGCTCGCGGATGTTGCCGGGCCAGGCATATTGGCGGAGTCGCTGTAGCGTCTCGGGCGCGAGCTCGCGCACGTCGCGCCCCAGCTCGCGGTTGAAGCGACGCCGGTACTGCTCGATCAGCAGCAACAGGTCATCGCCACGCTCACGCAGCGAGGGCAGCTTGATGGTGAACACACTCAGGCGGTAGTACAGGTCCGGCCGAAACTTGTGCTCGGCCGCGCGCGCCCGAAGATCACGATGGGTAGCCGCGACGACGCGTACGTCCGCCCTGATCGTCTCCGTGCCACCCACTCGCTCGAACGTCTGCTCCTGCAGCAGGCGCAAGATCTTGGCCTGCACGCCGCGCGGCATGTCGCCGATCTCGTCGAGCAGGATGGTGCCGCCGTGGCACTGCTCGAACTTGCCGATGCGCCGGCGGTCGGCGCCCGTGAACGAGCCCTTCTCGTGTCCGAACAGCTCGCTCTCGAGCAGAGCCTCCGGGATCGCCGCGCAGTTCAGGGCCAGGAACGGCCCTTGCGCGCGCGTGCTGTGTTGGACGATGGCGCGGGCGACGAGCTCCTTTCCGGTGCCGCTCTCGCCGGTGATCAGGACGGTGACTTCTTGCGCCGCCACACGACCGATCGCTTTGTACACGTCGGCCATGGCCAGGCAGGTGCCACGCAGGGCGCCGTCCCCGTCCTCGACGTCGCTGTCGCTCGCCAGGCGGATCGAGGAGGGTAGCCGCGCCACGGCGGCGGCCTCGTCGACCGCCTGACGCAGGCGCACCAGGTCGAGCGGCTTGTAGAGGCAGTCGAACGCCCCATGCTTCATGGCTTCGATCGCGGAGTGCGCGGTCTTGTCCGTGGTGATGAGGATGGTCGGGATGCTCGCGTCGATGGCGCTGATCTGCATGAACACATCGAGCCCGGACGGATCGGGAGGCCGAACATCGAGGACGATGACGTCGGGCCGAAGGCCTGCACGAAGCTGGGCGAGGGCCTCGCCCGCTCGCCGGGCGATGTCGACGCGGTGACCGGGTGCACGGAGCGCGCTCCGTATCGGCCCGCCGCCCTGGAGAGGGTCCCCATCGATCAGGAGGACGTGAACCGGACGAGCAGACGTGCGGGTGCCGGCGCTTGCGAGTCGCTCTGCAAGCTGTGGGGCGTGGTTCATGCGAGCACCTCCTGCGAGACGGCCCTCAACGCTTCGCGACGCGCCTGCCGAGGAAGTCGCGGATCAAGGGCGCGATCTCGTCGAGCTTGTCTTCCAGCGCGAAGTGGCCGCTGTCGATCAGGTGAAACTCGGCGGCGGGCAGATCGCGCAGGTACGGGTGCGCGCCTTGCTCGGGAAAGATCTTGTCGTTCTTCCCCCAGACGATCAGCGTCGGTGGCTTGCGCTCGCGGAAGAACGCCTGGAACTTCGGGTAGAGCGGCACGTTGGTGCGGTAGTCGTAGAACAGGTCGAGCTGGATCTCGCGATTGCCGGGTCGGTCGAGCAACGCCTGATCCTGGACCCAGTTGTCGGGGCTGATGCGCGACACGTCCTTGACGCCATCGGTGTACTGGAACTTGGTCGTCTCCAGGCTGACGAGGCTGGCGAGCGCCTCTCGGTTCTCGGCCGTCGCGTCGGCCCAGTAGACCTTCGCCGGGTCCCAGAACTCTCGCAGTCCCTCCTCGTATGCGTTGCCGTTCTGCACGATCAGGCCGCTCACGCGCTCTGGGTGCTTGAGCGCGAGTCGGTAGCCGACGGGAGCGCCGTAGTCCATGAGGTACAGGGCGTAGCGCTCGACGCCGAGTCGACTCACCAGCGTGTCCACCATGTCTGCATAACGCGCGAAGGAATAGCTGAACTTCGCGCGATCGGGCGAGTCGCTCTGTCCGAAGCCCGGATAGTCAGGTGCGATCACGTGATAGCGATCGGCGAGCGCCGGGATCAGGTTGCGGAACATGTGCGACGAAGTCGGGAAGCCGTGCAGGAGCAGTACGACGGGGCCCTCCGCGGGGCCCGCCTCGCGGTAGAACATCTTCACGCCGTCGATGTTCGTGAACCGATAGTGGACGGTGGTCGAAGGCTGTGTGGTCGGCTTGCTCGGAGAGGCCAGAACCGCAGCCGAGCAGCTGATGATGAAGAGCGTGAGCAGCAGCGAAAGCAGATTTCGTATCATCTCGTGTCTTCCTTTCGGGGAACACGACGATGGTGCACCTGCGCTGCGCCTCACGCTGGTGAAGCCCGGTAAAAGATCGGGAGGCTAGCCCTCCCGTTCAGAACGAGTAGACCATGCCCACGTCTGCACCGAAAGCCTTGCGCGTCGCGTTGACGCGTGAGGTGTCGACCTCCGCCAGCTGGTGGCGCGTGCGAAACCAGTAGACCTCGAGGCCGAACGCGAGCGCCTTCACGGGCTTGAAGTCGTAGCCGAGCAGGGCCTTGTCGTTCCAGCGAATGCCGGGGCCAGTGCCTGCGAGCGTGGCGGTGCCTAGCGCCGGTGTCGCGCCTGCTGCCGCGGCCGCGTAGGCGTACGACGGCGCGACGTCGCCGCCGTTGAAGACCTGGGCGGTGCCGAACGAGCCGTAGAACGCGTGCCGGTTCAGGAACGTCTGGCGCACCGAGACGAAGCCGCCGATCTCGCGGATGTCGTTGGCGAGCGTGGCCTGCGACAGCGCGAGTGCGCCGAGGTTGGCGAGGTTCTGTGCGACGTACCCCTCGAAGCGAAGCTGCGTGGTGTCGCCGGGCGCGAGCTCGCCGAAGATGCCCGCTGCGCCCGAGAACGTGTAGCGCTCGCTGGCACCGGGGCTGAGCCGGAGGCGCGTGGCGATGCCGTTCACGCCGAGCTTGCCGAGCTTGCCGAGCAATGCCGTGGCGCGCACCGCGAACGTGGGCACACGTCCGAGCTCCAGCGACGCGTCGCGAAACGCGGCGTTGTTGCCGGCCAGGCCGATCGCGCCCGCAAGCTCGATCTTGTCGTTCAGCTTGTACAGCACCTTGAGCTGGTTGCGCATGAAGCCCGTGTTGCCGGACTGGAAGTGCGTGCCCACCAGGTTCATGCCGTGCGCGTTGATCGGCGCGTACAGATCCCAGTCCTGGCCCGCGATCAACGTCAGGTTCGCGATCGGGTCGTACTCGATGGTGGCGATGCGCAGCCGGATCAGCGACTGCACCGTCGGCGATGAGCGCGCGAAGTCGATGAAGTCGAACTCGATGTGACCACGCAGCGGCGTCTTCTCGCCGATCCACATGCCGAAGCGCGTCTGCGCGACCTGGAACGAGAGCCGCGAGTCGTTCGGCAGCGTGGCCACGGCCGGGTTGGCGGCCGCGGTGGGTGCGCTCTGGTTGGGGTTGCTGAACGACTCCACCGCGCGCCCGGAGAAGCTCGCGATCGGACGCAGGATGCCGTAGATGCGCACATACTCCGCGAGCGTCTGCGCCGCGTGCGCGATCTTGCTCACGTCCTCGAGCGACTCGCCCTTGTCGACGCGCTCGCCCTTGTCGACGCGCTCGACTGCACGCGGACCCGGCGCAGGGGCCGCGGGAACCGGCGACACCGGCACGAGCTCCGTCTTCTGCGTCTGCGCCGGCACCGTGGGCGTGACCGGTGTGTTGGTGACGGGGGCATTCGCCTGCGCCTGGGCCTGCGCAGCGAGCAGGGCGAGCCCTGCGGATCCGAGGACCGCATACAATTTGCGAAGCATGGCTTGGCTCCTGGAAGGGCGGTCAGACCGCCATGATGTCTACGTCCTTGGTCTCGCGGACGAACACCGCCCCGATGATCGCGGTCGCGATGGCGATCACGATCGGGTACCAGAGCCCGCTGTACACATCGCCGGTGGACGCGACGATCGCGAAAGCCGTCGTGGGTAAGAAGCCACCGAACCAGCCGTTGCCGATGTGATAGGGCAGCGACATCGAGGTGTAGCGAATGCGCGTGGGGAACATCTCGAGCAGGATGGCTGCGATCGGGCCGTACACGATGGTCACGTACAGCACGAGGATGAACAGCAGCGCGATCACCATCGGCGTGTTGACCTGCGCCGGGTCCGCCTTGGCCGGATACTTCGCCTCGGCGAGCGTCGAGGTGAGCGCGGCGTCGAACGCCTTGCCCTGTGCGGCCGCGTCGGTGCCCTTGCCGTCGTACGACGCGAGCTCCTGGTTGCCGACCCGGATCAGCGCCCCGGCGCCGGCCCTCTGTTCGTTGCTATACGGGATGCCGCGCTTTACCAGCGCTGCCTTCGCGATGTCGCACGGCGAGGTGAACTTTGAGGTTCCCACCGGGTTGAACTGCACGCTGCACTGCGCGTCGTCGGCCACCACCGTCACCGGCGAGTTGTCGACTGCGGCCTCCAGGGCCGGGTTCGCGTAGTGCGTGATGCCCTTGAACAGCGGGAAGTAGGTGAGCGCGGCGAGCAGGCAACCACCGAGGATGATCCACTTGCGGCCGTAGCGATCGGACAGCGCGCCGAACACGATGAAGAATGGCGTCGCCAGCGCGAGCGCAGCGGCCATCATCAGGTTCGCGGACTGCGACTCGACCTTGAGCGTCTGCGTCAGGAAGAACAGCGCGTAGAACTGGCCCGTGTACCAGACCACGGCCTGGCCGGCCGCCAGACCGAACAGGGCGATCAGCACCAGGCGCAGGTTCGGCCACTTCGCGAAGCTCTCGGTGAGCGGGTTCTTCGAGCCCTTGCCCTCCTTCTTCATCTTCAGGAACAGCGGCGACTCGTTGAGCTTGAGCCGGATCCAGACCGACACCGCGACCAGCAGCACCGAGAACAGGAACGGGATACGCCAGCCCCAGCTGTCGAACGCTGCGGGGTCCATCGCCAGGCGCGTGCCGAGGATCACGAGCAGCGACAAGAACAGGCCGAGCGTGGCCGTGGTCTGGATCCACGACGTGTACAGGCCGCGCTTGCCCTGCGGTGCGTGCTCGCCCACGTAGGTCGCGGCGCCGCCGTACTCGCCGCCGAGTGCGAGCCCCTGGATCAGCCGCATCACGATCAGGATGATCGGCGCGGTGATGCCGATCGTCTCGTACGAGGGCAGGATGCCGACCACGAAGGTCGAGCCGCCCATCAGTAAGATCGTGACCAGGAAGGTGTACTTGCGCCCGACCAGGTCGCCGAGCCGACCGAACACCAGCGCGCCGAACGGACGCACCGCGAAGCCCGCGGCGAAGGCGAGCAACGCGAAGATGAACGCCGCGGTCGGGTTGACGGCGGAGAAGAACTTCGCGCTGATCACGCTCGCGAGCGAGCCGTACAAGTAGAAGTCGTACCACTCGAACACGGTGCCGAGCGACGACGCGAAGATGACGGTCTTCTCTTCACCGGTGATCGACGTTCGCGGGGCAGACGCACTCGATGTGATCGGCGTCTGCGCAGGAATGCTGGCCATGGTGCGCTCCCTGAGTGGGCGAGGGGAATGAGCCGACCTTAGTCAGAAAGATGCGCCGTACACAACGCCGATGCGTGCGAGGTAAGTGGGCGAGGCCTCGATCGGCCGAAGATATTCCACGCATCGTAGGTACAAAACGAACACGGCCGCCTTTCCGAAGAAAAGCGGCCGTCTTTCGTTTACTTCGCGCGCGATGTACTTACTCCGCGGCGACTGCTCGCATGCGGTCTTCGAACGCGGTCAGCGCCACCTTCGCACCGTCGCCCATCGCGATCACGATCTGCTTGAACGGTGTCGTCGTCACGTCACCGGCCGCGTAGATGCCCGGCACAGACGTGCGGCCCTTGTCATCGACCACGATCTCGCCGAAGCGATTGAGCGTCAGCAGGTCGCTGACGATGGCGCTATTTGGGGACAGTCCGATCTGGACGAACACACCGTCGATCTCCACGGTGTGAGTTTCCCCGGTCTTACGGTCTTCGTACTCGATGCTGCTGACCTTCGAGCCGTCGCCGTTCACCTGGGTGGTGCGCGCCGAGCTGATCACGGTCACGTTCGCGCGCGACTGCAGGTTCTTGATCAAGACCGCGTCCGCCTTGAGCGCGTCCGCGAACTCGATCAGCGTCACGTGCGTGCAGATCCCGGAGAGGTCGATCGCCGCCTCCACGCCGGAGTTGCCGCCGCCGACCACCGCCACCGGGCGGCCCTTGTAGAACGGACCGTCGCAGTGCGGGCAGAACGCGACGCCGCGCCCGATGTACTCCTTCTCGCCGGGCACGCCGAGCTCACGCCACTTGGCGCCGGTCGCCACGATCAAGGTGGGCGCCTTGATGCGCTCGCCGCCCTGGATCAGCACCTCCTTATCCACACCATCGAGGATGCGCTCCACGCGCCGGTGCTCGAGCAGGTCGATCGGGTACGCACGCACGTGCTTGTCCAGGTCCGCCGTGAGCTTGGGGCCCTCGGTGTACTGGGTGCCGATCAGGTTCTCGATGCCGAGCGTCTCCTGCACCTGGCCGCCGAACTTCTGCGCCACGATCGCGGTGCGCAGGCCCTTGCGTGCGGCGTAGATCGCCGCCGAGGCGCCCGCGGGCCCCCCACCGACCACCACCACGTCGTATTGCTTCGCTTCGCGCGGCGTGTCGTCGACCTCGGCCTTGCCGAGCTTGTTCTCCAGGATCTCGACCAGCTCGGCGAAGTTGCCCTTGCCCACGTGCACCAGCTCATCGCCCGCGAACACCGAGGGCACACCCTGGATGCCGAGCCGATCGATGTCGTCCTGGTGCAGCTCGCCGTCGACCATCTCGTGCGTGATGCCGGGGTGGAGCAGCGTGACCAGGTTCAGCGCCTGCACCACGTCCGGGCAGTTGGTGCAGCTGAGCGACACGTACGTGCGCAGCCGGGCCGGACCCTTGAGCGCCTTGACGCGCGCCTGGATGCCCTCGTCGGGCAGCTTGCCCTTGCCGTCGGCGTTCAGGATCGCGAGCACGAACGAGGTGAACTCGTGGCCGCCGGGCACGCCGCGGAAGGTCACGCCGGTGGGCGCGCCTTCCTTGTACAGGTCCATGCGCACGCCCTGCTCGACCGTGCCTTCGACGGCGAAGTCGATCTTGTCGGAGGTGGCGGCGGTGGCGCGCGCGAGCTCGACCAGGTCGTTCTGCTTGTCGCTCGTGCCGTTCGCGACGACGAGCTTGTAGCTCGACGCGAGCGAGCCGAAGACTTGCTGCAGCTGGGCGGAGAGGGCTTCGTCGATCATGACAGACTCCTTGTGCGCGCACGCCGGCGCGCGGTCGCCTGCGACAAGCGACCTAAACGCAATTTCGTTGCAAGTTAATTACGGCCCTCGAGAATACCAGGGCCGTGCGTGCCGGGGCCGTCCCCTGATGGCGCCCGGCGGTCAGACTCAGATCTTGCCGACGAGGTCGAGGCCGGGCTTCAGCGTGGCCGCGCCGGGCGTCCACTTGGCGGGGCACACCTCGCCCGGGTGGGCGGCGGTGTACTGCGCCGCGCCGATCTTGCGGATCAGCTCCTGCGCGTTGCGGCCGATGCCGTTGTCGTTGATCTCGGCGAGCTTGATCTGGCCCTCGGGGTTGATCAGGAAGGTGCCGCGGTAGGCGAGGCCCTCTTCCTCGATGTACACGCCGAAGGCACGCGACAGGTGACCGGTGGGATCCGCCAGCAGCGGGTACTGCACCTTCTTGATCGTGTCCGACGTGTCGTGCCACGCCTTGTGCGTGAAGTGCGTGTCGGTGCTGATGCCGTAGATCTCGGTCTTCAGCTCCTTGAACTTCGAGTAGTTGTCCGCGAGGTCGCCGAGCTCGGTCGGGCACACGAACGTGAAGTCAGCCGGGTAGAAGAAGAACACCGACCACTTGCCCTTGAGGTCTTCGTTGGTGACGGTCTTGAACGCGCCGTTGTGAAAGACCTGTGCCTTGAACTCGGGAAGCTTGCTGTTGATGATCGACACGGGTGTCCTCCTGAAGACGGGGTCGTTGAGTGGAGAAGGTAGGCCGTGGCCAGCGATTGGAGAAATACCTTTTGGCTGCCAGCCCGATAGGCCGACCCTATCGCCAACGGGGGAAGCGATTCGGGGGCCGCAAGGGCGCCCAGCTGCTGCCGCCGTGGTTGGCGGGCAGCCTACGCCGTCTCTCGCAGGGGGCAACACGCCTCGCGAAGTCACACTGCGCTGGGCGAGATCCGCATCGATCCGTTCCGGATCTGGCATGCTGCGGCCAATAGAGCGCAGGTGAGGTCGCGTTTTGAGCAGGAGAGCTTGGTCAGGTTCCGTGGTGTTGTTGTGCTGGCTGCTGCCGGGCATCGCCCTCGCGCGCAGCGGCGGGCTCGCGACGGAAGACTGCACGGGCTGCCACGGAGGCA
>DASUME010000808.1:0-2445 GCA_036277895.1 Polyangiales bacterium | reverse complement strand
GGCGAGCGGACGCGCCGCGATCGCGGTGTTCCTGTCGTGCCTCGCGGTCGGTGACATGGTGGATCTCGAACACCCATGCACGCGCGCCTTCCTCGCGCGCTGTTGGGGCCGCGTTCCCACGGATAGCGACCTCGACGCGCTGATCTCGGCGTCGCACGAGGCGCAGCGATGATGATCTCGCGCACGCACCAAGTTCTGAACGACCCGTACTCTTGGCGGGTGGAGGCAAAGTCGCGCCTCGGGCGGGGCTGCGGTGGTCCGACCGCAGCCTCGCCGTTCGACGCAACTGTTCGCGGCGGGGCGGGTATCCATGGACCGTCGAAGCGGCCAAACGCGAGCGCAGCCGCTCGATCGATCTCGTGCGCTCGGGGTGCGTGCGAGATCTGCGTCGCGAGGTGCGGTCGTTGGCGCGGGGCTGAGCAGTCGAGCTGATCGATCTTCCCATTGGCGGAACCGCTCGCCCCGCGCTGTACGATTCTCTTGCAGACCCTTGACCTGAGCAAATCGCATGAGGTGAACGTGAGCAAGCACGAAGGCAGGATGCACTTTGACGCGACGCAGAGCAGCAGCGTGCTGCGTAGCTCGCTCTGCGGGTTCGTCGGCGTGGCAACGACCACCGACGCGTCGCTCGCGTCGTGCCGGCTGTGCTTGGCCCGACTGCGCGGCGCGTCGCGAAAGGCGATCACGCGATCGCTGCGCGAGGCGGCGAGCCTCGCCGAGCTCGCCGCCGAGTTGCATCTCGAGCTCGAGAACCCGCTCACGCACGCGCCCTGCGCGAGCCCGCCTCCGAGGCTCACGTGCACGACGTGGGCAACGTCGTGCAAGGGTGGCGAGCACCGCCGTTGCGGCGAGTGCGACCTGTGCCTCTGGGAACGCGATGCCGAGCTCTGGTACGCAGTTAGTCCGTGGAACCGCACGCCCAGCGAGCCGGTCGCGGACGACAGCAAGGCGCGGTTCCGGTCGGTTGTGCAGGCGCTCGTTGCCCTCGTCGAGCACGAGAACCGCCGCATGGTGCCGAGCGCGCTTGGTAGGCAGCTAGTGCGGCTCGCAGAGGGCGTGCACGCCGCGCCTGCGCGAGGCGGGCGGCGTATCGATCCGCAGCTCGTGCGCGACGCCGACGACCTCGTGCACGTGGCGCGCGCCGTTGACCATGCCTACGGGGCAGGAGCTGAGGGCCTCGAGGCCGACGACTGCAAGCAGGTGCTGCTCGCGCGCCTGGTCGGCGTGCAGGGCGAGGCGGTGCCGTGGGTGAAGCTGATCGAGCGCTATGCGGTGCCTGAGGCCGCGCTACGCCGCGTCGTGCGACACGGAAGGCGGATGGTTGAGGGCGAGCTCGTCGAGCGCGGTCTGCTGCGCGTGTCGTTACATCGCAGACCGCCAGCGCCCGCGACCACCGTCATGCAGTCGCCCGCGGACCTGCAGGGGCTCGCATCATGATCCAGCAGTCGACCTACCTCGACCTGCTCGCCTGCGCCGTCGGCGCGACGAACGGGGCTCACCGTCGCGCCGCCTGCGCGTTGCTCGCCCGCGAGCACGTCACCCGGCTCGGCAGCTCTGCGCGTCAGCGCCAGCCGGTCGGAGCGTCGCATCCGGTCTTCGCCGATGTGCCCGGCTCCGATTTGTCCCTCGCGCAGCTCATGCTGGCGACCAAGACAGCCGACGACGCGCTCGCCGCTGCCCGGTACCTCGCGCGGTGCGACCGAGAGTTCGCAGGGGGCGGCGCTGCCTACGTGCAGAGCGAGGCGCCGCAAGTTACGGCCTCGGCGACCGCCGCGCAGTCGAACGCGAACGCGCTCACGCCCGACCTGCGCGCACTCGTCGTCGCCGATATCGGGTTGAGCGCGTTCGCGGCTGCGCGCGCGCCGTTCGCCGAGCACCTCGACGCGTTCGAGACGGTCGCCTACGCATCCTTTGGCGTCCTCGCGGACGCCGCAGCTGGCGCTGCGTTCCGGCTCAACGCGCACTGGGCAGGCCGGGCGGACAGCGACTCGATCGCCGTCAATCCGGCGACTGGGCGCGAGCTATTCGTGCCCACCGGCACCACTCTGCGGGTCAACCTGCATGCGGTCGCGCGGTCTGACGGGACGAACAACCCGCAGTCGATCGCGCTCGCGATCTACGTCGGCGAGACGGCTGCGCGCACGTACACCGCGACGCGGGCCAGCTCGAACGCGGCCGAGTTCGTCGAGGTCGGTGACTTCCGCGAGTTCTTCCGCCCCGGCCAGTCGGACACGATCGCGGTAGGCCTCGGGCAGCGCGTCTCGGTCCGCAACGTGGGCGCGAGCGTGCAGGTCGTCGGCGGGATCCTCACGATCTGGCAGCCGTAGCGTCGCCTGACGCGCGCCAGTGCGCGCGTCCAGTTGCTCGCGTGTTTTTCCGCGTGGCGCAGCCGTCTGCCGTGCCCGTTGGCACTCATCCTTCGCGACTGCCAACAAAAACGGGCGC
>DASUME010000807.1:0-6189 GCA_036277895.1 Polyangiales bacterium | reverse complement strand
CGCAGCACGCACGCTGCGCGTTACTGGTCGACGTCGACCCAACCTGGCTCCGCGCGAAGATGCCCTTACGCTTGCGAAGGCCACTCGTCAGCGCGCGCGGGTGCCGCGGAGCGTGCGCAAAGCGGGCGCGCAGAAACGTCAGAAACCGAGTTTCGAGCCAAAGTCGAAACTCGAAACGCGCGGCAGCGCACGAACGCTCAGAGTGCCTTGCGGCGATAGAACCAGCTGCGGTGCACACCGAGCAGCTGCGCCGCCGCCGTCACGTTGCCGTGCGTCTGCGACAGCGCCTGCGCGATCAGCTGTTCCTTCACGGCGTTCAGGTTGAGCGAAGCGGGCGCCTCCTTGCGTGCGTTTGCAGGGCGCTGCGGCAGACAGGCCTCGATCTGCTCGCGCCCGATCTCGCTGCCCCCGCTCGCGATCAGCGCGCGCTCGGTGACGTTCTTGAGCTCGCGCACGTTGCCCGGAAAGTCGTAGCGCATCAGGGCTTCCATCGCGTCCGTGCGCACGTTGGGCAGCGGGATGCGCGTCTCCTTGGCGAACAGCGCGAAGAAGTGCGCCGCGAGCAGTGGGATGTCCTCCGGGCGATCGCGCAGCGGCGGCACGTGGACGGCGTACTGCGCGAGCCGGAAGTACAAGTCTTGCCGGAAGCTTCCGCTCACCGCGCGCGCCTCCAGGTCGGCGTTGGTGGCCGCGATCACGCGCACGTCGACGCGCCGCTCGTGGTTGCTGCCCACGGGCAAGAACGAGCCGTCTTCGAGCGCGCGCAGCAGCTTGGCCTGCAGCGGAGCGGGCAGGTCCGCGATCTCGTCCAGGAACACGGGGCCCTTGTCCGCTAGCTCGAAGTAGCCCTTACGGTCCTGCGTCGCCCCCGAGAATGCGCCACGCACGTGCCCAAAGAACAGCGACTCCGCGATCTCGCCGGGGATCGCCGAGCAGTTCACGGGCAGGAAGGTCGAGCGCCTGCGCAGACCTCCGTAGTGGATCGCGCGTGCGACCAGCTCCTTGCCGGAGCCGCTCTCGCCGGTGATCAGCACGTTGGTGTTGGCGAACGCGTGCAGGCGGCGGATGTCCGCGCTCAGGCTCTGGATCACCGAGCTGTTGCCCACGAAGCCCGCCTGCACGGGCAGACCCCAGCGCCGCGCCTCCTGGTCGCTGATCAGCGACAGCTTCTCGCCCGCGGTCTGCAGCTCGGCCTCGGCCTCACGCCGGCGCTCGATCTGCTCGCCCAGGCGGCGGTTCATCTCGGTCAGCTCACGGTTCTGGCGCTCGAGCGTGCGCGACAGGCGCGCCAGCTCCAGGTGCTTGCCCACGCGGGCGCGCACCTCGTCGCGCTGGATCGGCTTGGTGATGTAGTCGACACCGCCGGCCGCAAAGGCCTCGACCAGGGTCGCCGTGTCTTCCTTGGCCGAGATGAAGATCACCGGGCTCGCGCAGCGCTCGGTCGCGCGCAGCTGTTTGCACACGGACAGGCCGTCGAGGCCCGGCATCAGCACGTCGAGCAGCACCAGGTCGAGCTCGATCTGGCCGGCCACGCGCAGTGCGACCTCGCCCGACGGCGCAGCCAGCACCTCGATACCGTCCGCCTCCAGGATCAAGGTCAGCACTTCGAGGTTCTCCAGCACGTCATCGACGATCAAGACCTTCGGGCGGTCCAGGGGACGTTCCATCGGGCGGGGGAGGTCGAACGCGATCATGAGCGTAGCTCCGTTGGCAGGGCGTCGAGTTTGTCCAGGATGGCTTGCATGTCGTAAGCGAGCGCGTGCGTCTCCAGCTGCTCGGCGAGCGCGCGCGATCGATCGTCGAGGGCGCTCAGCTCGCGCAGCGCGCCGCGTAAGAGCGTGGTCTGGTAGAGCTGCGCCGCGGCACGGATGCGCTCGCGCAACGGCTCGGGGATCTGCTCGGCGGCCAGGGGCGGCGCCGGCCTTGGCTCGGCCGCGCGCACGAACGTCACGGACAGCAGCTTGGCCAGGCAGTCGTTGATGCGCTCGACCCGGAAGGGCTTGGGGATGAAGTCGTGAAAGCCCGCGCGCAGGTACTCCTCTCGCTGGCCCTTGAGCGCCGACGCGGACAACGCCACCAGCTTGCACTCGCTCAGCGAGGGCTGCGCGAGGATGCGGTGCGCGGTCTCGATGCCGTCCAGCTCGGGCATCACGATGTCCATGAACACGATCGCGGGTCGCTCGCGCTCCAGCAGCGACAGCGCTTCGGCGCCGGACGCGGCGCACCGCACGGTACAGCCGATCGCACGCAGTACGTCGGCGAGCAGGTCCCGGTTGCGCTCCACATCGTCGACCACCAGCGCATGCAGCGGGGCCGCGAGCTTCACGCGCGGGTAGCGCTGCTCCAGCTGCGAAGGCACCACGGCCAGCGGCGCCTCGAACTCCAGCGTAAAGAAGAAGTCGCTGCCCCAGCCGGGGGAAGACTGCAGCGTGAGCTCGCCGCCCATCAGCGCCACCAGCTGGCGCGAGATCGCCAGGCCGAGCCCGGCGCCGTCTCCCTCCGCGGTGCTCTGCACGAAGGCGCCGAACACGCGCTCCTGGTCTCGCTCGGAGATGCCGGGGCCGGTGTCGATCACCTCGAAGCGCACGAGCCGGCCGTCTTCGGGTACCACACGCAGCCGCACCTCCCCCTCGCGTGTGAACTTGACCGCGTTGCCGAGCAGGTTGATCAGCACCTGACGCAGCTTGTTCTCGTCGCCGCGCACCCAGTAAGGTCGCACGCCCAGGCCCTCCACCTTCAGGTGCAGACCCTTACGCTCACACTTCTGCGTGAACAGGGCGGACAAGCCAGACACCAGCGAGCCGAGGTTGAAGTCCACCTCGTGCAGCTGCACGGTGCCGGCCTCGATCTTCGACAGATCGAGCACCTCGTCGATCAAGCCGAGCAGGTGGCTGCTGCTCTCGACGATGGTCGCGTAGGCGTGGCGCTGGCGCTGCGGGTCGAGCTCCTGGCGCGACAGCAGCTGCGAGTAACCGACGATCGCGTTCAGCGGCGTGCGCAGCTCGTGGCTCATGCTGGCCAGGAACTTCGACTGCGCCGCGCGCGCCGCGGCGGCCTCTTCCTGCGCGTGCTTGCGAATCCGGATCTCGCTCGACAGCAGCTTGTTGGCGCGCGCGATCTGCGTGCGCTCGGACATGCCTCGCGCGGCGTAGGCCAGGAGCGACAGCGCCACCAGCAGCCCGAACAGTGGATAGCCGTAGGTGCCGGCGGTGGCGTGCTCGCGCAAGAAGTGCACGGTGGGCGCGAAGCGGAGCTGGTAGTCACGGCCGGCGAAGGACAGGTGCTCGGTCAGCGGCTCGCGCGCGCCCTCGCCGGGCCGCACGCGCAGCAGCTCGCGCGCGCCATCGAAGACGCCGATCTCGAACAGCGCGTTGGCGCCCAGGGCAGGCGCGAACAGGTCGGTCGCGCGGAACACCGCCAGCGCGAAGCCATGCAGGCCTGCTGCGCCGTACACGGGCAAGAAGACCAGGAAGCCGTAGGCATCACGCTGCTGCTCCTGGGCGAGCCGCACCGGGGCAGAGGCTGCGGGGGCGTGCGTCTCTTGCGCGTGCTCGAGTGCGGCGCGTCGCACCGGATCGGACAGCAAGTCGAGGCCGAGTGCCTGTGAGTTGCTGCCGCGCGGCTCGGCGTAATAGACGGGAAGGTAGAGCGGACGCGGCACGGCCGGCGCGACCTTACGGTCGACTAGCTGAGTCAGCGCGAACGAGTCCAGTCCGTCGCGGCGCGCGCGCGCCTCGTAGTCTGCACGCTCGGTGTCGGAGACCGCGGGCACCCACTCGAGCGCCTGCAGCTCCGGCAGCCGCGCGAGCGCACCACGCACGAACTGTGCGAACTCCTCGCGCGTGGCGTCAGGCGCGGCGCTCAGGAAGCCGGCGAGCGAGTACAACACCTCGAGCGAACGCGCGCTGGTGGTGCGCAGCAGCTCGCAGCGCTCGTCGGCGAGCGCGCGCGCCTTGGCCAGCAGCCGCGCCTCGTCTTCGCGCTGCAGCAAGAAGACGGACAGCGCCGTCAGCGCGAGCGCGGCCGCACTCCAGAGCGCGAGCAGCAGCACCTGCCGCGACGACAGGTCGAGCCGCTCGCGCACGGTCGCAGCGCGCGCTCTCTCCGCGTGCAAGCCAGACGAAGAGACGCGACGAGGAGCTGTCATGGCACGACCTGCATGCTCTCGATCGGGGGATCCGAGCATCGTACTCAGCGCGTGTTTCCCTCGGATTTCGAGGGTGGGCGCGGGCGACTGGGCGGGGCGGGCGAGCATGCGCTTCGCACGCTGCCCTGTGCGCGAAGCATGCCAGCGACGGGCTGGACGAAAGCGCTGTCGGCGCGGCCAGGTGCACGAAGACGCGAAACAAACTGTCGCGCCTGGCGACAGGTCGAGTGTTGCGAGTGTCGCGCGATGCGACGCTAGCCGGCGCACCGCCCGCGCAAAGATATTGTTTTCGCTTGTCTATCGAATCTGACGCGAAGCGCTCACTGCACGCGCTGGGCCAGAAAGGCCTCGGCCGCGGCGAGCTCACCGGGCGTGCCCACGTGCAGCCAGTCGCCCTCGTGCACGAGGCCGTGGATGCGCGCGAGCGACCCGTCTGGGCGTTGCGGTGCGAACCAGACCTCACGCAGTGAGAAGGTCTCCAGCTTGCGACCTGCGAACAGGCGCGGGTGCAGGATCTGCAAGCTCGCGTAGGCGTACGGCCGCTCGCCTTCGCGCGTCAGCTCGCCGGCGGCGTTGAGCCCGAAGTCGCCGCGCCCGCCGTAGCCCACCGTGCGCGTCATCGGCTGCAGCAACAACAGCGCGTCCATACGCTCGGGGTCGAACGCGCGCCGAAGCCGCTCGAGTGCCGGCACGCTGCCGGGCGTGTCGAGCCAGATCATGTCCATGTTGACGGCGAAGAACGCATCCGGTCCGAGCAGCGGCAATGCGCTGACCACCGTGCCGCCCGTCTCCAGCAACACCGGCTCGTGGATGTACACCAGCTCCGCCTCGCTGGGCGTGCGCGCGACGTGCGCCTCGAGCTGATCGGCGTGGTGGTGGCCGTTAATCACGAGGCGCCGGCAGCCCACCTCGTTGAAGCGCTCGATCGCGTAGTCGAGGATCGGCTTGCCGCCGAGCTCGATCAGCGCCTTGGGGATGCGCGCGGTGATCGGGCGCATGCGCGTGCCGAGCCCGGCCGAGAACAACATCGCGTTGGAGACAGCGGCCACCGACGCGATCAATCCATGAACAGGACTTTGCCGCGCAGCAGCGAAGCGCGGACCGGTCCGAAGGCGCGGCTGTCGTTCGAGCGCGTGCGATGATCGCCGAGCACGTAGATGTGGTCCTTGGGAACGCGCACGGCCGGCAGCGTCTGGCCCCACTCGAGCGAGCGGCTGATGCTCCAGTGGTGCAGCTCCGACGACTCGGTGTACGTCTCGCACGTGCTGTAGCGGTTGCGGAAGCGACCGGGCGGACAGACGTGCGGGCCCTCGAGCGGCAGCGGCTTGGCGTTGCGATAGATGGTGTCGTCACGCACTTCGATCAGATCGCCGGGCAGACCGATCACGCGCTTGACGAGATCTTCGGTCGGGTCCTGCGGGCTGGCGAGGATCACCACGTCGCCCACCTCGGGCAGCGACCAGCTGACCAGCGCATCGGACAGCCACGGCAGCGCGAGCCCGTACGCGCAGCGCGCGACGAACAGCTTCTCGCCGGTGAGCAGCGTGGGCTCCATCGACGGGCCGTCGACCTCGTACGCCTGCGCGATGCCCACACGCACCGCGACCGCGAGGCTGAGCGAGACGACCAGCGTCTTGGCCAGATCCCACAAACGCTCCGCGTGGGAGATCGGCGGATGAGCCGAGTGCAGCGGCTCGGGGTTGGTCTTCTCTTCGTCGCCGGGGGTCTCGGTGCGTTCTTGCATGGCCGCTGGAACCTTCACTCTAACGCAATCACCCGGCCATGCGTAGTGAGTCGTCGTGCCCGGCAAGCGCCGACGCAGTGCGTCGTGGGGCGAGTTGACGCGCCGGTCAGCGGCGGCCCTTGAAGCCCATCATGTTTTGTACGACGGACTCGCTCTGTTCGGCGACCTCGCTCGCTTCACGCGCGCGATCCGCACAGTCTTCGCAGAGCTTCTTCGCCTTGCCGTCCACCTTGACGCTCTGCAGCTCGTCGACCTCGTCGCCGCAGCCCTTACAAACTGGCATAAACACGTCCTCCGC
>DASUME010000806.1:0-8575 GCA_036277895.1 Polyangiales bacterium | reverse complement strand
CGTAGAGCCAATACGGCGCGAGCTCGTTGGCGCCGGCGGGGCGCTTCGCGGCCGCGAGCTCGAACAGGCACTCCCAGGGATCGCCCTGCCCGTCCCAGTGCAGCCGCAGCGCATCCAGGCCGAGGTCTCGGCCGATGTTGCGACGGATTGCGTGGCCCTTGTAGCCGTTGTTCCTCGTCGGGAGTCGCGGATGCTAGCGTAAGGCCCATGGCACGCGCCGCTGCAACGTGGTTCGAGCAGCTCTTCGGCTTCGCCGAGCGGGACTGGGCGGCGACGCAAAGTGCGTTTGTGCTCGAAGCAGATGGCGTCCGACTTCGATCGCTGGTCAATGGCCGAGCCTTCGCCGTTGGTTCCTTCACGACGCCGTCGCTGGCCTGGCTGCGCACGCAGACCGACGGTTGCGCGGGAGGCCGACTGCGCGTTACCCATCGAGTGATCGGGGACGTGCTCGAGCTGCACGCGCACCCCGAGAACGCTGGCGCGGTGTTTCAGGTCGCATCGCAGTTCAATTGCCTCGAGTTCGTGGGGCCTGAAGTCGTACCGGAACACGGCGTGACTGGGTACGCTTCGGATCTGACGCAGGGCCCGGCGTGCTCGTTAGCCGCGGCCGCGGCGACGGTGGTGCGCAACTACTTCGTGCCGGTGGACGGCGTGGCGGGCCAGACTCGCGATCGGCAGCTCGACAACCTCCATGGACTCGCTGCACTGCTAGGTGCGCACTGGGACGTCGTCAACGGCTACGTGCACTCCGACGCAGCACGGCTGCGTAGGCTCGATGCAGCGTTGACTGCGCACGACCGCGAGACGGTGCTCGGCACGGTAAAGGTCGGATTGCATCGCGACGTTGGCGTGACCTTCGCTCGACGCTTCGCGGAGCCCGCCGAACCTACGCACGTAACCCAGGTCTTCTGCTCCGCGATCTCCTGCGGCTACTCCAGCGTCCCGCGCGATCACTGGAAGGCGCTCGCGACCTTGGTGCTCGAGGCGGCGTACGAGGCCACACTGCGAGCAGCGCTGCTCGTAGGAGCGCGCAGGGTGTGGCTGACGTTCTTGGGCGGGGGCGTGTTCGGGAATCGTCTCGAGTGGATCGGCGAGTCGATCGGCCGGGCGCTCGCGCGTATGGACAACCACGACCTCGACGTGCACATCGCGCACTACCGCGCGCATGATCCGGCAATGGAACGCGCGATCGAGCTCGCTCGCCGCACAGCCCGCTGAAGCGCTGGTTCCGTCCGTGCCGCCAACCAGCCAGGTGCTATGAACAGGTGTTCAGCCGTGTCCAACCGCTCGCACGGTTCGGCGAGCGGCGCGCGCCAAGCTGTGAAGAAGCGAGAACGCCCGCATGATCGACGCGCCTGCATCGACTTCGTCTGTCCCCCTACGCTCCCTCATGGATCACGACGCCTTGGAGGCGTTGCGGCGGAGCCATCCGGGCTGGCGCCTGCTGGCGGCTAGCAATGCGCCGCTCGTGATGAGCTTCCTACACCGCACCTTCATCGTGCCCAACGTGCGCTCGCTGGCTCAGCCGGAGTTGGTGGCGCGGCTCGATGACTTCCTGTTCGACCTGCGTCGTCGTGCGCCCGAAGGCAGCTATCCGCGCCAGGCAGGGCAGTACCTCGACGAGTGGGCTGACGATGCGAAGGGTTGGTTGCGCAAATACTACGTGCAAGAGAGCGACGACCCGCACTTCGACCTCACGCCAGCGAGCGAGCGCGCCATCGACTTCATCGGGCAGCTGATCAAGCGCTCGCCGGTCAGCACGGAGTCCCGCTTGCTGACCGTGTTCGAGCTGCTGCGCCAGCTCACCGAGGGCACCTCAGAAGACGTCGAGGCGCGCATCCACGAGCTCGAGCTGCGCCGCGCATCCCTCGATGCCGAGATCGCTCGCCTGCGCTCCGGGGAGGTGGACTTGATGGGCTCGGCGCAGATCAAAGATCGCTTCCTTCAGATGTCCTCGACCGCGCGTGGCCTGCTGTCCGACTTTCGCGAGCTCGACCAGAGCTTCCGCGAGCTCGACCGCAACGCGCGCGAGAAGATCGCCAGCTGGGAAGGCGGCAAGGGAGAGCTGCTGGAGAACGTGCTCGGGGTGCGCGATGCCATCAGCGACTCCGATCAGGGTCGGAGCTTTCGCGCGTTCTGGGACTACCTGATGTCCCCCTCGCGGCAAGAGGAGCTCACGACCAAGCTCGAGGCCGTGCTGGCGTTGCCCGCCGTCCAGGAGCTCGCGCCAGACCGTCGTCTCTTGCGTGTTCACTACGACTGGCTCGAGGCGGGTGAGGTCGCCCAGCGCACGGTCGCGCGCCTCTCCGAGCAGCTCCGGCGCTACCTCGACGACCGCGCATTCATGGAGAACCGGCGCATCATGAGCATCATTCGGCAACTCGAGCACAATGCGCTCGCGGTGCGCGAAGCGCCTCCACAAGGCGACTTCATGCCCCTGGACGAGGCCGCACCCTCGATCGATCTACCCTTCGAGCGTCCGCTATTCCGGCCTCCGTACAAGCCTCGCATCGACGCGCGGGAGCTCATGCAAGGCCACTCGAATGCCGACCCTGACGCCCTGTATGAACAGGTGTACGTGGACCGCGAGCTGCTACGCGCGCACATCCGCCGGGCTCTGCAGGCGCACGCGCAGATCTCGCTCGCGGAGCTGCTCGAGCTGCGTCCACTCGAGCTGGGCTTGTCCGAACTGGTGGCCTACCTGGCACTCGCGTCCGAAGACCCTGAATCCGCAATCGACGCATCCCGAACCCAGCGCGCGCGCTGGGTGGATGCGCAAGGCGCCGTGCGTGAGGCGTCGATGCCACTCGTGGTGTTCACTCGCTCTCGGCGCATGAGGCCCGTATGAGTAAGCCTGCCGATGCCTTCTCGACCGTGGTCATCAACTTGATGAAGGGCGTGACCTACGTCGAGGCAGACCCACCGCTGTGGCAGTCACTGCTAGAACTGCAGGCGCGCGTGCGCGAGCACGTTGCGGTCCTTGGGCTCGAGCTCGTACTCGATCCCGCCGAGGGCTACGCGTACCTGCGTCAGCGTGCAGCGGCAGACGACGAAGCAGAGCTTCCTCGCCTGGTGCCGCGCCGCCAGCTGAGCTTCCCCGTGAGCCTGATCTTGGCGCTTCTACGCAAGAAGCTCGCCGAGTTCGACGCCGCGAGCGGCGACACGCGACTGATCATGACCGGCGACGAGATCGCGGACCTCGTCAAGCTGTTCCTTGCGGACGGGTCGAACGAAGCACGGCAGCGAGACCGCATCGATCAACACTTGCAGCGCCTCGTAGATCTCGGATTCTTGCAGAAGCTGCGAGGCAGGGATGACGCCTTCGAGGTCCGTCGCATCCTGAAGGCCTTCGTCGATGCGCAGTGGCTCGGCGATTTGAGCCAACGCCTCGGGGACTACCGAACGCACGGTACGCGCGACCAGGAGGAGACCCCATGACCCGGGCTGACGCTACGCCGAGCCGCGCGGGCTTTCGCCTGCAGAGGCTCGAGCTCTACAACTGGGGCACGTTCCACCAGCACGTGTGGACGCTCGCACCCGGAGCCGACAACCTCTTGGTCACCGGCGACATCGGCTCCGGCAAGTCCACCATCGTGGATGCGCTCACCACGCTACTCGTACCGCCTCAGCGCATCGCCTACAACAAGGCAGCCGGCGCGGAGGCGCGCGAACGGAGCCTTCGCTCCTACGTGCTCGGCTACTACAAGTCGGAGCGCGGTGAAGCAGGCTTGGCCGCGCGCCCCGTCATGCTGCGCGGCCGCAACAGCTACTCCGTGCTGCTCGCGGTGTTCCACAGCGAGGACCTGAACGAGTCCGTGACGCTCGCGCAAGTGTTCTGGATGCGCGATCCAGACGGCCAGCCAGCGCGCCTGTGTGTGGTGGCGGACGGCGTACTGAGCATCGGCGAGGACTTCGCGGAGTTCGGCTCCGACCTGAACAACTTGCGAAAGCGCCTGCGCAAGCGGCCGGACACGGAGGTCGAGGAGTCGTTCAGCAAGTACGCGGCGGCCTTCCGTCGCCGCTTCGGCATCGAGAACGAGCAGGCACTGGATTTGTTCCACCAAACGGTCTCGATGAAGTCGGTGGGGAACCTGACCGAGTTCGTACGCGAGCACATGCTGGAGGCGTTTCCCGTCGAGCCTCGCATTGCGGCGCTGGTCAGCCACTTCGACGATCTCAATCGTGCACATCAGTCGGTGCTGCAGGCCAAGGCCCAGATCGGCCAGCTGGAGCCGTTGATGGCGGACTGCGAACGGCACACCTCGGTGCTCGAGGGCATCGCGGCACAACGCGAGCAACGTGAGTGCCTGCACGCCTACTTTGCAAGCCTCAAGCGTGGCTTGCTCGACAAACGCATGCTGAACCTGGACGGCGATCTCGCTCGTCTGGCTGAACGCATCACCGATGCGGAGGACCAGCAGTCGCGCCGGAACCTACAGCGGGACGACATCAAGCAGGCCATCTCGGAGAGGGGAGGCGACCGCCTCGCTCGCATCGAGGCAGACGTTCGAAAGCTGACGGGAGAGCGTGACGCACGCGCGCAGCGCTCGCGGCGCTACGAAGACTTGGTGCACGCAGTCGGGCTGAGCGTGCCCTCGGATGCAGACCAGTTCGTGGAACGCCAGCGTGAGACGCAGTCGGCTTTCGAGCTCGCATCGGAGCAGCGCGTGAAGCTAGACGGAGAGCGCACGGACCTGACGCTCGACTTCACACGACTGCGCGAGCAACACGGCGAGGTCGAAGGAGAGCTCACCTCGCTGCGCCGTCGGCGCTCGAACATCCCTGCGCGCATGCTTGCGTTGCGAACCGAGCTCTGCCGTGCGCTCGATCTGGACGAAGAGCAACTCCCGTTCGCTGGCGAGCTCATCCAGGTCCGGAACGAAGAGCGCGACTGGGAAGGGGCCATCGAGCGCATCCTGCATGGCTTCGGCCTGGCGTTGCTGGTCGACGACGCGCTCTATCCTGCCGTCTCGCAGTGGGTTGAGCGCACGCACCTCGGCGGCAAGCTGCGCTACTACCGAGTGCGCGGCCAGGTCCGTCGCACGACGGTGCTCCATCCGGACTCGCTAGTGCACAAGCTCGCGCTGAAGCACGACTCCCAGCTCTACGGCTGGCTCGAGGCGGAGATCTCCGCGCGCTTCAACTACGCCTGCTGCGAGACGCTCGAGCAGTTTCGCCGCGAGACCGTCGCCGTGACGCGTGCGGGCCAGGTCAAGGGGCGCGGTGATCAGCACGAGAAGGACGACCGTCACCGGATCGACGACCGCTCACGCTATGTGCTCGGCTGGTCGAACGAGGAGAAGATCGCTGCCCTGGAGAAGGTCGCACACGACCTGAAGACGCGGCTGCAGACCCTCGCGGACCGGCTCGCGCGCATGCAAGCCGATCAGAAGGAACTCGAAACGCGGATCGGACAGCTACAACAGCTGGCGATGTTCGACAGCTTCCGCGAGCTCGACTGGCGCTCGCTCGTGGGCGAGATCGAGAGGCTCCAGCGCGAGTACCGCGAGCTCAAGGCGGCCTCCGATGTGCTGAACACCCTGCAAGCACAGCTCGAGGAGCTCGAGCGGGAGCTTGCGGAAGTCGAGAAGAAACTGATCGACGTGCGCAAGGAGCACACGACGCAGCAGCTGAAGCGGGAGCAAGCCGAGGAGGCCGCTGCCGCCTGCGATGCCGTGCTCGCGATGATCGCAAGCGAGCTCCGTGCCGTGGTCTTCCCCGAGCTCGAAAAGCTACGCGAGAGCGCACTGGCGGCGCATTCCTTGAGCGTCGAGTCGTGCGATGGGCGAGAGAAGGACCTGCGCGAGGTGCTCCAGAAGCGTATCGATGCGGACGTGCTCGTGACGCAGCGTCTCGGCGAGAAGATCGTCAAGGCAATGGAGGGCTTCCGGCGCGACTATCCTCTCGAGACTCAGGAAGTGGATGCCAACGTGGCTGCGGCACCTGAGTTCCGCAAGATGCTCGAGCGCCTTCGCTCGGATGACCTGCCGCGCTTCGAAGCGCGCTTCAAGCAGCTTCTCAACGAGAACACCATTCGCGAGGTCGCGAACTTCCAGTCGCAGCTCGCTCGCGAGCGGCAGACCATCAAGGAACGGATCGCGCTCATCAACCAGTCGCTCCGCGAGATCGACTACAACGAAGGCCGCTACATCGAGCTCGAGCCCAATCCGAGCTCCGACGTCGAACTGCGTGACTTCCAGCAGGAGCTGCGCGCGTGCACCGAGGGCGCCCTCACCGGCTCCGACGACGAGGCATACTCGGAGGGCAAGTTCCTCCAGGTGCAGCGGATCATCGAGCGCTTTCGCGGGCGCGAGGGCTCGAGCGAGCTCGACCGACGCTGGACGCGCAAGGTGACCGACGTGCGTAACTGGTTCGAGTTCTCGGCCTCCGAGCGCTGGCGTGAAGATGGCCGCGAGCACGAGCACTACACCGACTCGGGTGGCAAGTCGGGCGGGCAGAAGGAAAAGCTGGCCTACACGGTGCTGGCAGCGAGCCTCGTGTACCAGTTTGGCTTGGACGCGTCGGGTGTCCGCACACGCAGCTTCCGCTTCGTGGTCATCGACGAGGCTTTTGGTCGCGGCTCGGACGAGTCGGCGCGCTACGGCCTCGAGCTCTTCAAGCGGCTCGGCCTCCAGCTCCTGATCGTCACCCCGCTGCAGAAGATCCACGTCATCGAGCCGTACGTCGCTGGCGTGGGCTTCATCCACAACGACGCCGGCCGCCAATCGATGCTGCGCAACCTGACCATCGAGGAATACCGCTCCGAGCGTGCGGCACGGGCAAGCTGACATGAACGAGCGCGCGCGCTGGACCACGCACAGCGAGATCGAGGGCAAGCTCGGCAAGCTGTGGTCGAGCGGACGCCTGCTCGATGCACGCTTCGCATCGCCCGAGCAGGCGCCCTTGTTCCCGTGGCAGCTTCGCCTACGTCGGCCGGACGTCCGGGCACTGGGTACGGAGTTCGAAGCCGTGCAGCGCTGGTGTCGAGAGCTCGAGCAGAACAGCAAGAGTCTGCGTGGCACGGGCTACGAGATCCTCTGGGAAGAGGTCAACCACCGTCAGCTCGGGCGCAACCGCGTCCCGGTCGCTGTGGTGGTACAGACCGAGGCCGATGCGATCGCGCTCCTCGGGGTCGCCGACCGGGTCGCACGTCTCGAGCAGCTGGTCGCCCTCACCACTGCCAGCTTTCCGGAGCTCCTAGCGTGGCTTTCGCGGTCGACAGCGACGGTCCTCGAGCACGAGGCAGACTGGACACGCGTACTCGCCGTACTTACGTGGCTGCGCGCGAACCCGCGTCCGGGCATCTACCTGCGGCAGCTCGAGGTGCCTGGTGTGGACAGTAAGTTCATCGAGGGCAATCGCGCGATCCTGAGCGAGCTTCTCGACCTGGTCCTCCCGACGGGGGCAGTCACCCTGGAGGCGACGGGCGCAAGGCAGTTCGAGCTCCGCTACGGCATTCTCCCCAAGCCGCCGCTCGTCCGCTTTCGAATGCTCGACGCCGGCCAGCAGCTCGGTGGACTGACGGACATCGCGACACCCGCGAGTCAGTTCGACAAGCTGGACCTCGACATCGACCGAGTGTTCATCACCGAGAACGAGATCAACGGCCTCGCATTCCCCAGCTGCCCGCGCTCGATCGTGCTGTTCGGCCTCGGCTACGGGCTCACGCGACTTGCCGAGGTGCGCTGGCTCGCAGACAAGCGGATCTGGTACTGGGGCGACCTCGACACCCACGGCTTCGCGATTCTCGATCGACTGCGCGCGCACCTGGCGCACGCACGCTCGTTCCTCATGGATCGCGAGACGCTGATGCTCCACAGCGCCCAGTGGGTGAACGAGCCGGCAGCGGTCACCGCGGAACTCCCGCGCCTCCATTCTGACGAAGCCGCGCTGTACGACGACCTCCGCTCGAACCGTATCGGCGCAGGCATTCGTCTCGAGCAGGAGCGCATCGCCTACGCTTGGGTCCGCCGCGAGGTCGAGCGCATCACCAGCACTCGGTGAGGCGAATCGGCCTGTCCAAGTCGTGATACATCGACTCGCTTCAGCATCATCTCCCCGAACTGAGTTCGACACGCAGTCGGTCACTCACAGACCATTGGGCCACGTCCGCGCAAGGGGGATCAATCCGCCTTCGACCTGCAGACGCACCCGATAGCGTAGGCCACGGCTAGTACCTCGCCCCAGAGGAGATGACCGGTCTATGCAGCGGCACGGCGCCCCGCGCGGTGCTGGATGACGGGATAGGTGCGTCCAAGCTTCTCGCGTGCCTTGTCGACGGTAAACATCCATCTGATGCGCGCCTTTGCCCGATTGCGTCGGCGTTCCCAGGCCTTGACCTCGATGACGAGCTTGTCCTGCTTGGGATTCTTCGGTCGAGGCATTGCGAGACCATCACTCCAATCTCGATCTCCACCATGTTCAGCCAGCTCGCGTGCTTGGGCGTGTAGTGGAACTCAAGTTGACGGAGCACGCGGCGTGCCTCGGCGGGGTCGAAGGTCTCGTAGAGCGAGGACGCGGTGTGAGTGGAAAGGTTGTCCATGACAACGCGGATGCGCTCTGCCTCGGGATAGTG
>DASUME010000805.1:0-9080 GCA_036277895.1 Polyangiales bacterium | reverse complement strand
CCCCCGCCACCGTCGAGGACGTCGACGCACGCGCCCCCGACGGCGCCAGGCCCGACGCCCGCATCGACGGCGCCAGCCCCGATGGCCGGGTCGGCTGCGAGCCCGGCCAGGCCGGTGCAGACTGTGCGCAGTGCTCGGCCGGTGAGTACTGCGCCGGAGGCAACGCGCTGCCGGTGGCGTGCGTCGACGAGCAGTACGACCCGGACCAGAACCCGGCCACGGACTGCGAGGACAAGCTCGACTGCGTCGCGGGCACGTACGTATCGACCGCCGGCAGCGCCGTCAGCGATCGCATGTGCACGCCGTGCATGAGCGGCCACTTCAGCAACGCCGACAACGCCCCGAAGTGCGAGGGCTGGATGAAGTGCGCGATCAACTCCTTCGTCTCGGCCGCAGGCTCGAAGACGACGGATCAGATCTGCACGCCGTGTCCGGACGGCCAGTACTCGGACAAGCAGGACTCGGGACGCTGCGTGCCGATCGGCGCGTGCGCGTCGGGCACGCGGCAGACCGCGCCTGCGGGCCCAAACACGCCAGCGACTTGCGTCGACTGCATGGTGGGCGAGTACTGCGAAGGCGAAGCGGTGCCGCCCGTGCCGTGTGGCGACGGCACTTGGGATCACGACGCGAACCCGGCCAGCGCCTGCGTGGCGTGGACCGACTGTGCGTTCGGCCAGTTCGTGAGCACGGCGGGCACGGCAACGGCTGACCGCGTCTGCGCGCCATGCGCGGATGGGCAGTTCAGCGGCACACTCAACGCCGCCATGTGCTCAGCCCGCACGGACTGCGGACCGGGCACGTTCATGAGCGCGGTCGGCAACTCGGGAGCAGACCGCATGTGCGCACCCTGCGCTGCGGGCACGTTCAACGTTGGGACCAACGCGATCGCTTGCACGCCCTACCGCACGTGCGCGGCGGGGACCTTCGTCTCCGGAGCCGGCAGCACGACCACGGACCGTTCCTGCGCGCCGTGCGATCCGGGCAAGTTCGCGGCCGGTGAGAACGCACCCGAGTGCGTCAACTGGACCACCTGCACGCCAGGCCAGTTCATCGCGACGCCAGGCTCGGCGTCGGCAGATCAGGTCTGCACGAAGTGCGCGGACGGCACCTACTCGAACACGCCGAACGCGGGCCAATGCGTGCCGGGTGGCGCATGCCAGCCCGGTACGCGGCAGACTGCCGCGGGCTCGGGCAGCAATCCGCCCACGTGTGCCCCGTGCATGGCGGGTCAATACTGTGCGGGCGGCACCACGGCCGCGGTTGCGTGCGCGGCGAACACCTGGGATCACGACCAGAAACCCGCCAGCCAGTGCGTGGGCAAGGTGAGCTGCGGCGCGGGTGCATTCGTCGCGTCGGAAGGCAGCACGACGGCGAACCGTACGTGCAGCCCGTGCGGCCCCGAGACCTACAACACGGCGACGAATGCGCAGGCCTGCATGGCCTGGGCGGTGTGCGAGCCCGGCAAGCGCGTGCTCGACACCGGCAGCGCCATCACGAACCGCCGCTGCCAGGACTGCGGCGAGGGGACCTTCACCGCGGCGCCGAACCTCAACACCTGCGCGCTGCTCTTGAATTGCCCGATCGGCACCCGGATCGATCCGGCGAACCCAGGCACGACGAGCGCGCAGCGGCAGTGCATCGACTGCGTCGATGGCTTCAGCGCCGCGCAAAACGCGGTCATGTGCACGCCCTTCTCGCCGGCGTGCGCGGGCGGCAGCTACCAGAGCACGAACCCGAGCAAGACCAACGATCGCCGGTGCACACCGTGCGCCGCGGGCAACTTCCGCGCTGCCAACGACCCGCAGATCACGTCCTGCCGCACCTGCCCCGCGAACACTTCGACCGGCGGAATGACCGGCCAGCAGGCGTGCACGATGTGCATGCCCGGCGATTCGGCACCCCAGGGTTCGCCCACCTGCGACTCGTGCGCTGCCGGTCAGCAGCCGACCGCGGCCGATGGCTGCCAGAACTGCCCCGCGGGCTCCAGCAGCCCGACGGGCGGCATGTGCTCGCAGTGCCCCGACGGAAAGGTCAGCGTTGCGCCGGGCGGTCTGTGCACCAACTGCATCGCTGGGGAGAGCAACAACGCGACGCACACCGCGTGCGTGCCTTGCCGAGCGGGTCAGTCGAGCATGGCGGGAGGCGAATGCGCTAACTGCATGGCAGGACAGAGCAGCATGGCGGGCGGCGCGTGCACGAGCTGCGCTGCAGGCCAGAGCAGCATGGCGGGCGGCCTCTGCACCAACTGCGCGGTCGGTCAGTGGAGCATCGCCGGGATGGCGTGCACGAACTGCGGCGTCGGCTTCTACCGTGGCGCTGGCGATGTCATGTGCACGGCGTGCCCGCCGAGCACGTACAACAGCGCGGCGGCCGCGGCGAGCTGCGCCTCCTGCCCGAGTGGCAAGTCCTCGCCTCCGGGATCTGACGATGCCTCTGACTGCGTGTGCGCGAATGGCGAGGGGCCGAGCGGTCCGGGCGGGGCCTGCGCGGTTTGCGCGGCGGGCTTCTTCAGCACCGGCGGTAACCTCTGCGGGCCGTGCCCTGCCGGGCAGACGAACAACGCTGCGCACACGGCATGCACCATGTGCGCTGGCTCGACCTACAACCCCGCTGCAGGCGGCGCGTGCGTCGCCTGCAGCGGCACCGTCTCGACGGATCACACGATGTGCACGCCGCCGGCGATGCTGCCGGATGGCGGCACGGGGATGGCGATCAAGTTCGTGCCCAACCCGAGCTTGCTGCTCGACGCGGGGATCGGCGGCTGGTGATCAGCGCATGATCATCGCTAGCGCTACGGCGGCGATGATCAGGGCGACGGCGCCTAGCAGGACCACGTTGAGCAGGGGCGCGCGCGTCTTGGGGGCCAGGCTCTCGTGCACGCTGCGCGTTCGCTGGGCGCGTTTGTCGGTGGTCTCGGCGGCTTCGACGGTGAAGGTGTACTTGAAGACGGTGAGCGTGGCCTGCAGGTCCTTGCAGAGCTTCGTGTAGTCTTCGGCGCTGATGTCGAGGGGCTGGTTGAAGCGCTCTTCGTACTGCGCGCATACGGTGGCGTAGCTGCGGAGCTCGACGGAGCGCTGGCTGGCGTCGAGCGAGCCGCACATCAGCGGGGCCGCCGTGCCGCTCAGCGCGACCAGGCGGATGGTCTGGCGCGCGCGCTTGCCGCCCGCGGTGCTCGGGCCGTCGGGCTCGATCACCTCGAGGCGTCGCGGCGTGGTGCTGCCGATCGCGCGCTTGCCGAACGCGGCGTTCACCACCTCGGCGGCGTTGAAGCCCTCGCGCGCGTTAATGGTGTACGTCGCCGCGCGCTTGTCCTTCGCGACCGTGCCGCTCACCGGTTCCGGCTGTCCGTTGCTGTCCTTCGTCTCGGCGCTCACGTCTCGACCTCGCTGCTGCTCCAAATTGGACGCCCAGCCGACCCGCGCTGGCAAGTGCAAGCGCGGCGTCAGGGGTGCAGCGGTGGTGGGACTCAGGCGACCTTGTGCGCGTCGAGGCCGCGCGCGCTCGGCAGGACCGCCTTCAGGTGGTCGGCCATGCGCGCGGCAAGCGCGACGATGGTGAGCGTGGGGTTGGCGTAGCCGCCGGTGGGAAACACCGAGCTTCCGGCCATGTACAGGTTCGACAGCTGGTGCACGCGGCCGGTCGCGTCGACCACACCCTGCCGCGGATCGACGTGCATGCGCGTGGTGCCCATGTGGTGCGCCACGCCCGACGGCGTACACAGGTCGGGCTCGCCGTCGACGCGCTTGATCTCGAAGCGCCCCACCCCGGCGCGCGCCAGCTCCTGGGCGAGCAGCGCCTGCGTGCGCACCACGCTGTCGCGGTTCTGCTTGCCCCAGCGCCAGCGCAGCTCGAGCTTGCGGCTGCCGAACGCGTCGCGATCGTCCGCGAGCACGAGCCGGTTGTCGGCGTCGGGCGCCTGTTCGGTCTGCATGAAGACCTGGAAGCTCTGGAAGCGCTTCTCGTTGCCGCGCAGCTCGGACCAGCCGCCGCGACCGAAGCCGTGGTAGAGCGACTGCTTGTGGCGCGCCGCGAGGTAGCTGGCGCGCAGCACGTAGTCGAGGCCGAGCGCGGTCTGACCGAGCTTGCGCACGAGATCGGGCGGCACCGCGCGCTGCGCGGCCGACTCCGCGATCGCCTTGAAGGCGACGATCGCGTCGGTCTGACGCACGCTCGGGCGCGGGAACAACAGCAGCGCGCAGTTCAGCAGGCCCTCGCTGCGCAGCAGCTGCGGCGCCAGGCCGAGCCGACCGAGCACCGCCGTGCCGTCCACGCGACGCAGGTCGTAGAGCGACATGTCGTCGATGCGCGCGCGCGTACTCGGCACGAACAGGCCGCCGTCGACCAGCGGGTGATCCATGAAGTAGCGGCCCACCAGGTCGTGCGCGTTGCCCAGGCCCGCGGCCTGCTGACGGTTGGACTGCAGCAAGAGCCGCGCGTTCTCGATGCCGCCCATCGCCATCACGAACTGCTTGGCCTCGACGCGGAACGTGCGGCCGGGCGCGCTTCCCACCTTCAGGCGCGCGACGCGCGTCAGCGAGTCGTCGGCCTCCAGCTCGAGCGCGGTGGCATGCACGTAGACATGCACGTTGCGCGAGCGGTCGAGCTCTTCCTTGTACTGCGCGAAGAACGCCGCGCGCGGACCGAACTGGAACATGCCGGTCAGCACGCGCGCCGGATCGAGCGGCAGCGGCTCGCTGCCCGCGCGCTGCCAGCCGCGCGCGCTGTAGTCGTTCGGGCCGATCTGACAGACCTTCTGGGCGCGCGCGTAGAACGGCTGCAGCTCGGAGAGCGTGACCGGCCAGCCGCTATGCGGGACCGCGTCCCGCTGCTCGAGGTCGATCGCGTCGAGCGGCGCGTAGCGTACGCCCAGCTCGCCGTCTCCGATCTTGATCGCCCACGCGTTCGAGTTGCCGCCGAACTGACGGTGGCGCGTGAGCCGCGGCGAGAGGAACGGATCGCCGACCGTGTGCACGTCGTTGAGCTCTTGCGCGGCGGGGTCGAGCTCGAGGCCGCCGCTCTCGAGCACCACCACGCGCACGTCTCTATCGGCCAGCTCGCGCGCGAGCGTGACGCCCGCGGGGCCCGAGCCCACGATGCACACGTCCGCTCGAACGAGCTCGTCAGGGCCGAGGTTACGCGCGTCGATCAGCACGAGAGCTCTCCCTCAGGCCGCGCTGGACTTGCGCACCGGCACCGTACCCGTATCGGTGGGCACGAGTGTCAGCGTCTCCAGCATGTTGTCGAGCAGCTCCGTCATCGCGCCCGTGCGCAGGTCGGCCAGGCGCTTTGCCAGCTGCAGCATCACGAACTCGAGCGTGTGCTCGCGCATCACCGCGTCGAACCCGCGCTGGGCGTAGCTCTCGCGCAGGGCCGGGTCCGCGATCATGCGCATGATCTGGCCGCGCATCGCCTCGGCGTCGCCGGCCGGCGCGGTGAGCAGCAGGTCGCGCGCCGCGAAGTCGGCGGCGATGCCCGGGATGGCGGTGATGATGACCGGCTTGCGACAGGCCATCGCCTCCATGACCACTGTCGAGCCCGCCGAGTACAGGTTCTCGCGCAGCGGCACCACGACCAGGTCGGCGTCGCGGTAGGCCTGGCGGAACTCGCGCCACGGCAGCGGCTTGACCGTCATGTTGGGCGGCAGCTCTTCGGGGAACGCCGCGCTCTTCTGCACGGCGTTCGGCGACATCGCACAGACCAGCACGTCGACGTCCATGCCACGCACGGCTTCGGCGAGCGTGCGGTAGTCGCGCTGCTCCAGGCCGGGCGAGAAGATCAGGGGACGCTTGCGACTCTGGGCGGTGGCGCCCGGTCGAAAGAAGCGCGTGTCGGTCTGCTCGGGCAGCACGAACACGCGCTCGCCCGACACGCTGGTCAGCTCGCGGACGAGGCCGCGCTTGTGCTCGTTGCTGACCACCACGAGATCGACGCAGCGAGCGACCAGCGGCATGCGAAGCAGCATGCGCATGCGCTTGTTGTCGGGCGACATCAGGCTCAGCCCGAACGCGGGGCGCTCGCGGCGCAGCATGCTCACCAGCGGGAACGACATGCCCTCTGCGCCGAGCGCGAACACCACGTCGTCGTCGCCCAGCGTCTTCACGACCCGGCGCGCCATCGCCCAGTGCTCGGGCGTCGCGACCAGCTTGCCGAGCACACGATCCAACCAGGTCGGCTTCTCGAGGGACGGGTCGTACACCGTCGCATCGAGATCCTTCGCGAGCGTGCGCATGGCGTGACGTGGGTTCTTGTCCGCCGTCGCGCCCTGCTCCATCGCCTCCAGATCGAACGTCCGGCTCAACACGATGTGGAACCGCTGGCGGCGCGTGCTCTGCTGACCCTTGCTCGATTTCATGCCCTTACCTGGTCCGTCCTCGCTAGGCGTCACGCGGCGATCCCAGACTGGGAATCACCTCGTGGCGATCTTCCTCGACGTCACGCAGCGAACGACTGCGGCGTGCTTCGCTGGTGCTGCGGCGTGCACCACTCAGCGTCGTCTTCGGCTCATGATACGGCGGCCGATATGACGATGTTCCGTCGCCTCACCCTGTTCGGTCAATGCCGTTCCCGCTTCCTACCCATCCTGTCCGCGGACGTCGAGTATGGGAGCAGACGAGTCCGCAGCCGAGGCATGAGACCGTCAGATCCTGCCCCCTAACCAGAACGTATGCATACCGACCCGGATACTCGTCTCGCAGCTGCCCGCGCTGTCAAGTGCGGCTGTCCGCACGCGCCCGAGAGGGTCCAGCACGACTCGACATAGCGACGTCCCAACGCGCGCAACCTTGTACACACACCGGGTGCGCGCGCTCGCATCGTCCCCATACGGACCCACCTCACGCTGACGCGCTTCGGCCACCGCGGGCGCGCGCCCGTGCGTGCACGAAGCGCACGGATCGCTCGAAGAGGACGCTGCATTTTCCTCGTGCGCCAGCTCACCGACGCGATCGCGAGCTTAGTTGAGCGTGATCATCGGCGCCTTCACTTCGACCAGGGCGCTGCCCGTCAGGTTGACCTTGGCCGCCTTCAGCTCGGAGCCGGCCGGCTTGAGCGCCAGCTCGCTCGGGCCGGCGACGAGCTTCGCCTCGCGTGAGCCGGACACCAGTACGCTGCCGTCCGACTTGAGCTGGATCTGCGCGTTGCCGACCCGAATCGTGAGCTGCTTGCCGACGTCGATGGTGGTGGTGCCGTTGGCGTCTGCGCGCAGGTGGAAGCCGCCATTCTTCAGCTGCACGCTGCCCTGCGAGGCGACGTAGAAGGTGTCCTTCATATACAGCTGGTCGTCGCCCTGCTGCACCTTGAAGTGCTCGTCCGCCACGATGTTGTACTGCCCCGTGATGTGATCTTGCTTGTGCGCCCCGTCTGCGACCTCCAGCGAGTCGCCGCTCTGCACGAGCACCTTGCGCCCGCCCACGTGCGTCTCGCTCGTCTTCTGCGAGACGACGAGCTCCCGGTTCTTCGCCACCAGCTTGGTGTCGTCGCCACTCAGGTCGAGCAGACGCGCACTCCCGTCCACTACTTTCAGCGTCTCGGCGCCGTGCACGGTGTGGCTGCGCGCGCCCTGCACCTTCACCGTCTCTGCGCCCTGCACGTGCTCCGCGCGCGCGCCGCCGATCTCCAGCGACTGGTTGCGCAGCACGTGCTCGCGGTGATCGCGCTGCGCGCGCAGCGAGACCAGCTCCTGGTCCTTGGCGTCGTCGAACAGCAGCTCGTTGTAGCCGCCGCCACCCGGGCTCGACTGCGTGCGGATGTAGCTCTTGGTCTTGTGCTCGTGGGGCGGGTACGGCGCCTTCGCGAGCCCGTTGTACACACACCCCGTCACCAACGGCCGGTCCGGATCGCCATCGACGAAGCCGACCACCACCTCCATGCCGATGCGGGGCAGGAAGCACGAGCCCCACTCGCCGCCGCTCCACATCTGCGCGACCCGCAACCAGCAGGTAGTCGTCGCATCCACCTCGCCGGGCGTGCTGCGATCCCAGGTCATCTTCACGCGCACGCGGCCGTGCTCATCCGTCTCGATGTCGTCCGCCCCCGCCGCGTGCGAAGGTCTGCCGTCCGCACCCACCACGTGCGCGAGCGCGACGCCGTGCACGCGCGGCCTGGCGCGCCGTGCGGGACGCAGCGGGATCTCGAAGCGCTGTGCGACGAAGCGGTTGGCGTAGTCGCGCCGGCCGCCGTGGGAGCCCTGCTGCGTGTCGCTGCCCGACTCGTGCAGCTCGGTGATCACCCACTCACCGTCGAGGTCGTCCGAGCCGGTGTCGACCACGATCCGCATGCCGACCGCGAGCTCTTCCAGGTTGCTGTGCCCGCGCAACGCCTCCGCGCGGCCGTGCAGCTGCTCCCAGCGCAGGCGCGCCTGGTCGATCGCGTCTGAGCGCCTGTACTCCTTGGTGTCGAAGCCCCAGAGCGTCACGCCGTACGGCTCGTAGTGTGGCCTGGCCTGATCCGTGCCCGCTTCGCCCCTCTCGGGCACGTCCGGATGGCTCCAGTTCGCCTCCGCTACCGCCACCTGCGTCGGGCCGACCTTTCGCTCGATGCTGAGCTGGTGCACCACGCGCGAGTGCCGGTCCAGGTCATGCTCTTGCGCCACCGGCAGCCGCTTTCCCGTGGGACCCAACGTAGCCTCGGGGGCGTCGTCGTTCGCGTCGAACAGCGTCAGCAGCTCGCAGTCGTCCGCCGTGACGTCACCGCTCTGCTCGAAGCGATACCAGATGCCCTCCTCGGCCATCAGCCGCTCGACGAACGCGAGGTCGCTCTCGCGGAACTGCACGATGTACTCACGCTTGGGATACTCCGTGCGCCGCAGCTTGCTGGTGTGCTTACGCCGGTAAGGCGCCAACCCCGCCGCGAGCACCAGGTCGAGCACCTCCGGGACCGTCTTGTCCTGAAAGATGCGGCTGTCGGTCCGGTGGCGCAGCGCCTCCAGCGCCGGCATCACCGTCACGCGCAGCGCACCGGACTCGCCGTGCGCGATGCGCGTGACGATGCCATGCACGCAACGCGCATGAGCTTCACGCCGTAAGACGAGACTGCAGGGTTGACCGATCAGCTTCGCGGGATCGTCCCCCTGCTCGCTCGCG
>DASUME010000804.1:0-17917 GCA_036277895.1 Polyangiales bacterium | reverse complement strand
TGGCGCTCGGATCGGCGGAGTCGAAGCGCAGCGTGCCGTCGTTGCCACGCGGCTTGCCCACGCTGCACATCAACACGACCGGTGCCAGGTCGCCGCCTGGGAGCGTGAAGCGTGAGCCCGGCTGCACCAGCATGTCGCTGGTGTGATCGTTGCCGCCGCCATCGGCCGACGCGTAGCGCAGCACGGTCTGGATCAACGGATGCGCCACGCTCTGCACGTCCACGCGGTGCGGCATCAGGAAGAACGCGCAACCCGGGTGGTCGAGCAGGCGTCGATTCACCTGCGGCACCTCGACCAATACCTCGCGGCCGATGCGCTCGATTTGATCGCGCGGACCCACGCCCGAGCGCAAGAGCAGCGCGGGGGTGTTGATCGCGCCCGCGGCGAGCACGATGCGCGCGCCCTGGTAACGTTCGCCACCCTCCACTTCCACGCCCACCGCGCGCCGACCCTCGAGCAACACGCGCAGCGCCAGCTTGCCGGCGAGGATGGTCAGGTTCTCGCGTGCGCGCACGGCGGGCGTGAGGAAGGCCTCGGAGACGCTGATGCGGCGCCCGTCGAGCTTGTTCATGGTGTGCGCGCCCGCGCCGATCGTGCCGGGCTCGTTGCTGTCATAACAGGCGGGGAAGCCGAGCTCGAGCGCGGCCTCGACGAACGCGGCCTGCCACGGCACCCACTCCTCCTTCGGGTGCCGGCGCAGCGGCAGCGGGCCGTCCTGGGAGTGCCACTCGTTCCTGACGTCGAGGTC
The DNA here is from genome assembly GCA_036277895.1 of Polyangiales bacterium. Lineage (GTDB taxonomy): Bacteria > Myxococcota_A > Polyangia > Polyangiales > DASUME01 > DASUME01. The sequence goes on along the minus strand of DASUME010000804.1, from coordinate 17,169 downwards.
GTTCTCGAAGCGCTTGAAGGCGGGCAGGCAGTGCTGCCAGCTCCACTCGGAGAGGCCGCGCGCGGCCCACTCGTCGAAGTCCTCCGGCTGCCCGCGCAGCGCGATGCAGGTGTTGACCGCCGAGGAGCCCCCGACGACGCGCCCGCGCGGCAGCGGGAACTCGCGGTCGAGGAACGTGGGCCGATGCATGTAGCCCCAGTCGTGCTGGGTCATCGAGTTGCGCGTGCCGTCCGCGAGGTCTCGCGGCAGCTGCACGGGGTCCGGGTCCGGTCCCGCCTCCAACAGCAACACGCTGTGCCGTCCGCTCTCGCTCAAACGGCGAGCCAGCACCGCCCCCGACGAACCCGCGCCTACCACGACGACGTCGTATCGCATCGCCGATCATCGTAGCGCCGGTCCCCGATCCTCGCCTCGATGTGCCCCTCATTCATTTTTCGGAACTCGATGTACGGCGACCCGCGCAGTGCGCCCGCGGGGCTCGGCCCCGCATTGCGCAACTAGTCGAACTTGCGCATTCTCCCCCGAAGGAATGGTCACCGCGTCGCCGTCTGTGTTGTCGAGCTGGGTACGCGTCGTGGTCGACGCGCTGGAGGCGAACGGCCACGATGCCATGGCGGCGCTGGAGGCAGCGGGCTTGTCGGCCGAGGCGCTGAAGGATCCGTCCGCACGCCACCCCGTGCCCGCCGTCGCTCGATTCTGGGAGCACGCGGTCGACATCACGTCCGATCCCGCGTTCGGGCTGCGCGTGCCCAAGTACACGCGGCCCACGACGTTCCACGCGCTCGGCTACGCGGTGCTGGCCAGCCCCACGCTCGGCGAGGCCCTGCAGCGCATGGTGCGCTACTGCCAGGTGGTCACCGACTCCGGCATGATGAAGCTCGCGCACGAGGGCGACGAGGTCGTGCTGCACGTGATCGGGAGCCTCGCGCACAACCGCGGAGGCATGGCGTTTCGCGACTCGGTCATGAGCACGATCGTGCGCGGGATGCGGATGCTGATGCGCGCGTTCACCGTGCGCAGCGTGACGCTGAACCGCGAGCCCGGGCGCGACTTCGCACCCTACGAGCGCTTCTTCGGCTGCGCGGTGACGACCGCCGAGTGGGACACGCTGCACTTCGACGCGCTCCAGCTGGAGCAGCCTCTGCCCGGCAGCAACCCGGAGCTGGCGCGCCACAATGACGCCGCGGTGCGCGAGTACCTGTCGCGCGTGGAGACGGGCACGATCGCGGATCGCACGCGCACGGCGATCGCCGAGCTGACCACGCGCGCGGTCTCCCCCGAGCTGGTGGCGCGCAAGCTGGGCATGAGCCTGCGTAGCCTGCAGCGCAGCTTGCGCGAGCACGGCACCAGCTACGAAGACCTGCTGCGCGACGTGCGCCGGGAGCTGGCCTGCGCGTACCTGCGCGAGGGCCGCTACTCGGTCACCGAGATCGCGTTCCTGCTCGGCTACGACAGCCTCAGCGCGTTCGCACGCGCCTTCAAGCGCTGGACCGGCAAGCCGCCGTCCGCGTACCAGCAGGCGGGGCCCTGATCAGTCCTCGATGCTCTGCACGAAGGGCGCGCAGTAACCGCTGACGCCGGCCACGAAGCTGCCCGCGGCCAGCTGCAAGCCCGTCAACCAGCGACCGTCCGTACAGACGTCGTGGAGCTGCCGCGCACCGGCGTCGCGCTCACCCCGTGCGGCAACGAAGGCGTGAGGTGGACGTCGCTCGCACTCGCCACACCCGCCGTAACCGCCAACCCCACTCCGAACAGCCAACCGATCCGCATCGAGACCTCCCGACCGCAAGCGCGCGGTGCAAGCTCCCCAAAGGCATCGCGCGTGCCGCAGGGTGCGCCGCGCGATCGCTCGTCTTTTTCGGGCACGGCGCGCCGAAGTGCCCGCCTGGTGCCCGGCTCACGTGGAGGTCCGAAAACCGCGAGACACGCCGGGCTCGGGGGTGCACCCTCAGCGGCATGGACGACGAGGCTCGCTACCGCGCGCTGACCACGCGTGACCCGCGTTTCGACGGGCGCTTGTTCACGGGGGTGACCTCCACCGGCGTGTACTGCCGACCGATCTGCCCAGCGCGCACGCCCAAGCGCGAGAACTGCCGGTTCTTTTCCTCCGCCGCCGCGGCACAGAGCGCGGGCTTTCGGCCCTGCTTGCGCTGCCGCCCCGAGCGCTCGCCCGAGCTCGCGTCGTACCGCGGCACCGGCAACACCGTCTCGCGTGCGCTGGCGTTGATCGAGAGCGGCGCGCTCGACGGGGAGGACGTCGATGCGCTCGCGGCGCGGGTGGGGGTGGGCGAGCGCCAGCTGCGTCGGCTGTTCGTACGTCACCTCGGGGCGGCGCCGGGCGCGATCGCGCAGACGCGACGCGTGCTGCTCGCGAAACAGTTGATCCACGACAGCACGCTGCCGATGTCGCAGGTCGCGCTGGCAGCGGGCTTCCAGAGCGTGCGCCGCTTCAACGAGACCTTCCAGCAGCTCTATGCGCGCTCGCCGAGCTGCCTTCGCCGCCATCGTCGCGAAGGCGCGGAGCGACTCACGCTGCGCCTCGCGTACGTGCCGCCGTACGACTGGGAGAGCATGCTCGGCTTCCTGGCCGCGCGCGCGATCCCCGGCGTCGAGCACGTCAGCGAAGACCGCTACGCGCGCACGGTCGCGCTCGACGGTGCGCAGGGCACGATCGAGGTACGGCCGAGCGCCGATGCGGTGCAGGTCACGGTCTCGTTCCCGCGCCTGCGTGCGCTGCCGTCGCTGCTCGCGGGCGTACGGCGCGTGTTCGATCTCGGCGCCGATCCGCACGCGATCGCGCATCACCTTGCGGCCGATGGCGACCTCGCTCCGCTCGTGCACGCGCGGCCGGGCATGCGCGTGCCGGGCGCGTGGGATGGCTTCGAGCTGGCGGTGCGCGGCGTGCTCGGCCAGCAGATCACGGTCCAGGCGGCGACTGCGCTCGCAGCGCGCCTGGTGGAGCGACATGGAACGCGGTTGCAAGAAGCGCGCGGCCAACTGACGCACGTGTTCCCGACGCCGCAGCAGCTCGCGGGCGCGGACCTGTCCTGGTTGCCGATGCCGCGCGCGCGCAGCCGCTGCCTGGGCTCGCTCGCGCAGGCATTCGCGGACGAGCCGCAGTTGTTGCTGGGGCACGCCAGCCTGGAAGACGCGGTGGCGAGGCTGCGCGCGCTGCCCGGCATCGGCGAGTGGACCGCACAATACATCGCGATGCGCGCGCTCGCCGAGCCGGATGCCTTTCCGGCCGCGGACGTGGCGCTGCAGCGCGCGCTGCAGAGGGGCGGCGTGCGCCCCAATGCCAAGCAGCTGCGCGCGCGCGCCGAGGCCTGGCGTCCCTGGCGCGCCTACGCCGCGCTCCACCTCTGGTCGTCACTCGCCACCCTGGCCACCCGAGCGGCCTGAGCGGCGCGCGATCAGAGCCCGAAGCAGTTCGCGTAGAACGTGGTGGTCGCGGGCCAATCCGAGAAGATGCCGCGCACGCCAACCTGCTGCGCGAGCACATCGATCAGCGTGTACTGATCGCCATCGTTGTTGATGGCCTCGCTCACCGAGCCGTAGTAGTAGCCGCCGCCGGTGGCGAGCGGCCCCGAGCGCTCCAGCGACCAGGTGATGATGTCGAGCCCGGCCTGCTTGGCCGCGATCGCGTAGTCGGAGGGCACGATCTTCTTGTCCGCGCTGAGCGAGACCAGCGCGAACGACGGGGGCGCGATGATCTTCACGCCGTCGGCGGCCACCTTGGCCATGTCCGCCACCGCCTTGGCGTAGCCCTCGGGCGTGTCGACGCGCTCGTCGAGGTACACGGCCTGCTTGCCGAAGGCCGGCTCCGCCTCGATCCAGTACTTGATGTCGTCGTACAGGAACGACTGCGGGAACACCCGGCGCGGCGCGATGCCGGCTTCCTTGTATTCGTTGATCAGCTTCTGCGCGTAGGCTTCCTGCGTGAAGCCGTCGAACGGCATCTTCACCGGCGTCGGCGTCTTGAGCTCGGGCGTGAACTTCGCGCCGTGGCTGTCGAACAGCTCCAGGCTCTCCTTGTGCGTCAGCACGGTGCCGCAGGTGGAGTAGAGATCCGTGCGGAAGGAGGCGGTGCCGCCGAGGTATTGCGCTACCGTGGTCGCCTTGGGGTTGGAGGCATCCATCTTGCCGCACAGGCTCTTGAACTCGTCCAGCGTGATGTCGCTGGTGCAGCACAGCGCACTCGCGTCTCCCGCCGCATCCGCGGGCTTGAACGGCTGCGTGCACTTGGCCGCCAGCTCGGGGATGGCGAGGATGTTGGTGGTCGTGTGCAGATCACACTGCGCGTGCCGGCAGACCAGCTCCTTGTCCTTCGTGAACGCCACGTCGCACTCCATCACGCCCGCGCCCATGCGCAGGCCGGCCAGGTAGGCCTCCTTGGTGTGCTCGGGGAACTGCAGCGGCGCGCCACGGTGTGCGATCGAGAACTCGCTCGGGTGCGCCTCGTCCTCCGTACAGGAGAGCAGCTTCTCCTTGAGCGGCCCCTCGTCCATGTCGTTGACGAGGTAAAACGGCCGCGGGCCGAGCGAGGTGCGCAGCGTGTTCGCCGGCCGCTTCTTCTTGAAGATCGAGTGCACCCAGCCGGCGATGTCCGACTGGTCGAGGCGGCCGAAGCCGTCCGCGCTGGCCACGCTGACGGCCATGACGCTGCTGACGGCGACGCCGAGTACGAGCTTGGTACGACGCATGTTCCTGCTCCTTGATGGAGCGTGGACGGTAGAGGCGCTCGCGGTTGGCGCGGTGGCGGTCAGGCAACGCTTTCGCGAGATCTGCGCACGCTCTCGAGCACGATCAGCGGCCACAGCGCCTCGGCGACCGCGAGGGCGCGCTCGACCAGGCCGAGCGCGGGCACGCCGAACAGCGTCGCCAGAAACCACGCGAGCAGGGTCAGCATCGTGGCGCTGGCGGCGATCGCGACGTTCCTGCGAGTGGCCCACACGCGCTCGTCGATCGCGAACACGGGCCAGGCGGCGAGCGTGAAGAATGCCAGGCCGGCGCCGAAGTCGTGCATGAACGAGGTGTGGTCGGGCTGCTCGGGAAAGAGCGCGACCAGCAGCACGGCCACGCCGCCGACGGCGATCAACACCCTCCCCCACGAGCGCGGCATACGCCTGGCCGTGAACAGGTGGCAGATGCCGTTGCCGACGAAGCCGCCGGTCATCCACCAGCGCTGCGCTGCCTCCTGCGAGGCGAGCGAGCTGATCGCGTCCCACTGCCAGTGGTAGCTGTCTGGCTGCGCCCACGCGCCGAGCAAGAAGCCGGCGATCAGGAAGACGGGCGCGAGCCACGCGCTCAGGTCTTCACCTTGCCGAGGCGCTTGAGCCGGTCTTCGTTGGTCAGGTACTCCTCGTAGCCCATGTTCAAGTCGTAGTACTTCTCGCCGCCCAGCTCGATCACGCGCGTGATCAGCGAGTCCACGAACTGCACGTCGTGCGAGCTCACGATCAGGCTGCCCTTGAACTTGAGCAGGCCCTCGTTGAGTGCGGTGATCGACTCGAGATCCAGGTGGTTGGTGGGACCGTCGAGCAACAGCACGTTCGGGTCCTGCAGCATCATGCGCGACATCATGCAGCGCACCTTCTCGCCGCCGGACAGCACGCGTGCGGCCTTCTTGGTCTCTTCACCCGTGAACAACATGCGCCCGAGGAAGCTGCGCACGAAGCCCTCTTCCTGGTTCGCGCTGTACTGCCGCATCCACTCGATCAGGTTCTTGTCCGTGTCGAAGAACTGCGCATTGTCCTTCGGGAAGTAGCCGAGGTTGCAGCTGCGGCCCCACTTCAGCTCGCCCTCGTCCGGCTGCAGCTCGCCGGCCAGCACCGCCATCAGCGCGCTGGTGGCGACGTCGTTGCCGGCCAGCGCCACGCGCTCGCCCTTGCTGAGCGAGAAGCGCATGTTCTTGAACAGCACCACGCCGTCGATGCTCTTGCTGATGCCGTCGACGAACAGCACTTCCTTGCCCAGCTCACGCTGGGTGTCGAACACGATGTACGGGTACTTGCGCGACGACGGCTTGATGTCGTCGAGCGTGATCTTCTCCAGCAGCTGGCGGCGCGAGGTGGCCTGCTTGCTCTTGGAGGCGTTGGCGCTGAAGCGCTGGATGAAGGCCTTGAGCTCCTTCATCTTGTCTTCTTTGCGCTTGTTCGAGTCCGCGCGCTGCTTGAGCGCCAGCTGCGACGAGTGGTACCAGAAGCTGTAGTTGCCGGTGAACAGCGACACCTTCTGGAAGTCTACGTCCGCCACGTGCGTGCACACCTTGTCGAGGAAGTGGCGGTCATGGCTGACCACGATCACGGTGTTCTTGAAGTTCAGCAGGAACTCCTCGAGCCACAGGATCGAGTCGACGTCCAGGTGGTTGGTGGGCTCGTCGAGCAGCAGGATGTCCGGCTCGCCAAACAGCGCCTGCGCGAGCAACACCCGAACCTTCTCGCTGTCGTCGAGCTCCTTGACCAGCTTGTGGTGCTTGTCCTCGCTGATGTTGAGCGCGTTCAGCAGCGCGCCCGCGTTGGACTCCGCGTTCCAGCCGTCGAGCTCGCCGAACTCGCCCTCCAGCTCGGCCGCGCGCGTGCCGTCTTCATCGCTGAAGTCCGGCTTTGCGTAGAGCGCGTCCTTCTCCTTCATCACGGCGTACAGCTGGCTGTGGCCCATCAGCACGGCCGTCAGCGCCTCGACGTCGTCGTACTGGAAGTGGTCCTGGCGCAGCACGTTGATGCGCTCGTTCTTCGAGACCAGCACCTTGCCGCCGCTGGACTCGATCTCGCCGCTCAGGATCTTGAGGAACGTGGACTTGCCCGCGCCGTTGGCGCCGATCAGCCCGTAGCAGTTGCCGGGCGTGAACTTGACGTCGACGTTCTCGAACAACACCCGGCTGCCGTACTGCAGCGAAACTTTCTCGGTGGAAATCATCTTTACTCCTCAGGGCAAGCGGTCGAAGCGCTGCGTATTCGGGATCTCGAGCACGAAGTCCGCGCCGAACGCCTGCGCGGGCGTGAGCGCACCCACGGGGCGCTCGGCCAGCACGCGCGCGACGGCGAGCAGGCTCGACTCGACCGTGAAGGTATAACCATCCAGCGTGGTCAGCCACGCCTCGCGCACGGCCCCACCGGGCCCACGCACGCTGGCCCAGACCTGCGAGCGCCCGCGCTGGCGCGCCTGTTCGCTCGGGCCCTCGATGCGCTTGTCGATCGCGCCCTGCACCACGCCGCGCAGGGGGCTCTTGCCGAGCAGCTTCAGCAGCGGTCCCGCCGCCGCGGTCACCGGCCAGGCCAGCGCGGCCTGCTTCGCGAGCGCGCGCGGAAACGCCATGTAGGTGGTGATGCTGGGCACGCCGGTGCTGCGGAAGGCCGAGCTCAGGTCGCCCCACGGGATGGGCAACACCGTGCGCTCCTTGTCCGCGAAGCGCACCGTGCGCCCGCCGCGCCCGAACGGCATCGAGACCAGCTTGCCGTCACGGCGTGCGATGCCGCCCGCGAGCGCGCCGTCTACCATGCTCTTGGCCGTACCCGGCGAGGTCGAGCCCAGCCCTGCAAACGCGATCTCCAGCGAGCTGGCGCCCGGCAGCGCCCCGGCGACGTGGCGCGCGAGACAATCCGTCGGCACCACGTCGAAGCCGACGCCCGAGATCAGCACGATGCCCTGGCGCAGCGCCTCCTCGTGGAACTTGTAGCCAGCCTCGAACACCGGCACCTCGCCCGTGATGTCCAGGTAGCTGGTACGGGACGCCAGGCAGGCGCGCTGCATCGGCTCGGCCGTGTCGACGAACGGCCCCGCGCAGTGCAGCACCAGGTCCAGCCCCGCCAGCGCCCGCTCGGCCGCGCGCGCATCGGACAGCTCGAAGGCCACGAACTGCAGCCCCAGGCGCTCGGCCAACGGCGCGAGCTTGCTCGCACTCCGGCCTGCGAGCACCGGCCGCAGGCCACGCTCGGCCGCCTGCTCCGCAATCAGCGCACCGGCGTAGCCGTTTGCACCGTAGATCATCCACTTTTGCTGCGAGGTCATTCGCCGCCAGGTCTAGCACTCCTGCGCCACGTGGCGCAGCAGTGCCGGGCAGCCTCCTGGCCGAGGCCGCTCAGGCGGATTTTTGCTCGCGCCGGCGGCGGGGGATGTGGAAGCGGAACGTCGAGCCCTTGCCCGGCTCGCTCTCGACCGTGAGCTCTCCGGCGTGGGCGCGCACCAGCGATCGTGAGATGGACAACCCGAGGCCGGTGCCCCCGTAGGCGCGGGCCTCGTGCGCCTGCTGGTAGCTGCCGAACACACTCGCGAGCTTGTCCGGCGCGATGCCGATGCCCTCGTCCTGCACGGCCAGCTGGGCGCCGCTCGCGTCACGCGTCACCTGCACGCGCACCGTGCCCTGCCCGTTGGAGAACTTGATCGCGTTGCCGATCAGGTTGATCAGGATCTGGCGCAAGCGCAGCGGGTCCACGCTCTGCTCGACCGGCTCCTGCTCTGCCTCCAGCACCAGCTTCACGCCGGCGCGCTCCGCGAAGTCACTCATGTCCTCCACCACGCCGCTCGCGAGCTCGCGCACATCGAGCCAGTCGCGCTGCAGCACCACGCGCCCGATCTCACCCTTGTCCGCGGCCAGCATGCCGTTCACCACGCCGAGCAGGTGCGTGCCCGAGCGCTCGATCTTCTCCAGGTAGCGCACCGCACGCGTGCCGTCGCCAGCGAAGCGCACGCGCTCGCGCGCGCTCAGGCTGGTGTTCCCGCACGCGAGACAGGCCGCGCCCGGCAGCAGCTGTTCGCCCGGATCGAGCACGAACACCGCCGCGCAGTGACCGCACACCGCGGTCGCTTCGCTCACGAACTCTTCCACCAGCCCCTGCGGGATGTTGATGATCGTGTTCAGCGGCGTGCGCAGCTCGTGGGACATGGTGGCCATGAACTCGTCCTTCACACGCGTCGCCCACTCGGTCAGGCGCGTCGCGCGCTCGGCGCTCACGACCGCCTCCTCGAGCTCGTCGATCTTGTGCTTGAGCTCCTCGTTCACGCTCGCGAGCTGGTTGCGCAGCACGCGCAGCCGCAGCGAGGCCGTGGCCGCGATGATGAAGAACTGCAGCACGACGCCGAACTGGTAGCTCCAGACCGTGAAGAACGTAATCGGCAGGTGGCCCGCGTTCATCAGTGAGGACACCACCGCGCCGAGCGCGGCGATCAAGAACGAGATCAACACCGGCCACGCCTCGCGCGTGCCACGGCGCAGCTCGGACACCAGCAGGTAGCCGCCGAGCACGTACAGGACCGGATGAATCGACACCTGCAGGAGCAACGCCTGGCGCACCGGCAACACGAACGCGAGCCCGCTCTGCGCCAGCGAGACCGCGAGCACGGTGTTGAATAGCCGCGCTCGCGGCCGGTCCGGGCGCACGGTCAGCATCATGTGCTTGCCGAACCACCAGTTGCAGGCGCCGATCAGCGCCAGGCTGACCGGCACCGCGACCTGCGCCAGGTACGGCGAGCCCGGGAACAGGTACTGCGTGGCGTGCCCCACGCGCGCCAGCTGAAACAGCCCGGTGATCAGCACCAGCAACCCGAACTGCAGCCCCGCCGTCTCGCGCGTGAACAGCGAGAGCGCGAACGCGTACAGCGTCAGCATCAGCAGCACGCCGTAGTAGACGCAGAGCACGGCCCAATCGAGGTGCTGGTGCTCGACGAACTGCTCTACCGTCCACAGGTTGATCGGCAGCTCCACCACGCCGGAGGTCTGCACGCGGAGGTAGTACGTCTGCGCCTCGCCCGGCGGCTGCTCGAGCGTGAACACGAAGTTGCGGTACGCGAGGTCGCGCTGCGAGAACGGCAGCTGGTCGCCCGTGCGCCGCACGTCGAAGCCACCGTCGCTGGTGGGCACGTACAAGGTCACGTAGTCGAGCTGCGGGTGCGCGACCTCGAGCATCAACGCGCGCGGCAGCGAGGCGTGGTTCGCGATCCGGAAGCGCAGCCAGTATGCAGACTCGGAGAAGCCGAAGTTGAGCGTGCGGTCTGGATCACTTCGAAACGCGCGCGAGCTCACCACGCTCTCCACGCCGAGCGTGCCTTGGGCGTCTTCGAGCCACTCGACGTGGTTCTGCATCGACACGCCGCGCAGCTCGCTGGCCACGTCGATCACGTCCCGCGCGCGGGCGCTCAGCGGGCACAGCACGAGCAGCAGCGCGAGCAGCCGGATCATGCGGACTTCACCTGCTGCTCAACGGCCGCCAGCGGCAGCTCGAAGCTAAACGTGGAGCCCTGGCCGAGCTCGCTCTGCACGCGCAGCTCGCCGCCGTGCATACGCACCAGCGCGCGCGCGATCGCCAGGCCCAGGCCGGTGCCGCCGTACTTGCGGGTGTTGCCCTTGTGCACCTGCTCGAAGCTCTCGAAGATGCGCTCGAAGTTCTCGCGCGCGATGCCGATGCCCTGATCGCGCACCGTGAGCGTGCACGAGGTACCGGCCCGCAGTGCGCGCACCACGATCGTGCCGCCGGGCTTGGAGTACTTCAGCGCGTTGTCGGTCAGGCACACCAGTACCTGCAGCGCGCGCAGCGCGTCCGCGTCGAGCGTGAGCTCGCCGTCCGGCAGCTCCAGCGCGAGCCGCAGCTGGCGCTGGGCAGCGAGCGGACCGAGCGTGCGCTCCAGCTCCGCAAACAACTTGGTCGCCGACACACGCTCGCGCGCGAGCTCGAGGTGCCCCGCCTGCATCTTGCTGAAGTCGAGGATGCCGTTGACCACGGTCAACAAGTGGCGCCCGGAGTGCTCCACCTTGGCGATCAGCGCCTTGGCGCGCGCGGCATCGCCGCCGAAGCGATAGCGCGTACGCGCCTCCATCGTGCCGCTGCGATGGCACTCGGGGCACTCGGTCCGGGCGTCGATCAGGTCGCCCTCGTCGAGCTCGAAGTGCGCCGCGCAGGCGGTGCACAGCGCGCCCGCCACCGCCGCGAACTCCTGGCGCACACCCTGCGGGATGTTGATGATCGGGTTCAGCGGCGTGCGGAACTCGTGCGACATGGTCGCCATGAACTCGTTCTTCAGCCGGGTCGCGTGGCGCGCGCGCTCGCTCGCCTCCTCGGCGCGCACCAGCGCGGCCGACAAGTCGTCGACCTTCTGCGAGAGTCGCTGCTGCAGCGCGGAGAGCTCGACGCGGGCGGCGTTGTACTTGTCTGCGTACGCCGACGACAACATCACCAGCTGCAGGGTGACTCCGATCTGCACGCTCCACTCGCTGAGGAACCCGATCGGCAGCGCACCGAGCGCCGCCAGCGCCGCGCACACGCCGCCCACCAGCGCGCCCGACCAGCCGAGCAAGAACAAGCGCGCTTCCTTGCTCTCGCCGCGCGCCGAGCGTGCGGTCAAGACGGTGGCCATCACCAGCAAGACCACGGCCGCCGCGGCGACGATCGGCATCACGATCGCGTACGGCACCAGCGCCGCCAGCGGCAGCGCACCGAGCACCGAGAGCGACACCACGCGCGCGATCGCCTCGGAGCGGTGGCCCTCCGGAAAGCACGAGCGCGCCACCAGCGCCGCGAACCCGAGCGCACACATCACGGACATCGGCACCAGGCGCTGCGCGAGCCACGGCTCGTTCGGCAGCACGTACTGGAACATGTGCCCCGCGACCGCGAACTGAAAGACGCCGATCGAGAACACGTAGCCGGCGTACGGCAGGTACTCGCGCTGGCCGGTCGCGAGGTACACGCACAGGCTGTACAGCGTCATCGTCAGGAGCACGCCGTAGAAGATGCACAACATCGTCCAGTCGAGGTGTTGGTGCTCGACGAACTCGCGCAGCGACCACGCGCGCAGCGGCAGCATCATCGAGCTCGAGGTCTGCACGCGCAGGTAGTAGACCTGCTGGCCGTGCGGCGGCTCGTGCAGCGAGAACACGAAGTTGCGGTAGGCGATGTCGCGCTGCACGAACGGCCGCAGGTCGCCCGTGCGCCGCGCATCGAAGCCTCGCGCGCGCGGCGTGAACAAGGTGACGTCGTCGAGCAACGGGTAGCCGAGCTCCAGCAGCCATGCGCGCTCCTCCGCGCGTGTGTTCGTCACCGTTAGCCGCAGCCAGTAGGCCGAGCGGGTGAAGCCGAAGCTCGGCGTCTCCTTGCGAGACGGCACGAAGTCACGGCTGCGTAGCACCTCGTCCAGGGACATCGTGCCCTGCGCGTCTTCCAGCAGCTCCACGCGCGTACCGACCGAGACGTCGCGCAGCGGGCCGCTGACGTCGAACGCGTCCGCCCGTGCGCCCGAGCACACGAAGGCTAGAAGCCCCACAGCCCACACTCGCGCTGACGGCCACACGGGGTTTGTTCAGAGCTTTCCGCCGAAGCGCTTGCCGGGCAGCGCGTCGAGCGCCAGCGCCAGCGCCTGGAAGTCCACCGGCTTCGCGATCACGCTGTCGGCGCCGAACAGCATCAGCTCCACGTCCGTGTAGCGAGCGCCGTGCGCGGTGACGAAGATGATCGGCCCCGTGACCACGGGCAGCCCGTGCGCGTAGCTGGGCAGCTCGCGAGTCGCGCGCTTGCCGCGGAACAGCTCGGTCAGCTCGATGCCGTTCAGGTCCGAGCCGCGCAGCTCGATGTCCATCAAGATGCCGTGCAGCGCGCTCGCGTGCTCGCGCACCGCCGCGCAGGCCTCGGCGGCGTCGCGCGCGCGCACCACGTCGTAGACCGCGGACAGCCGATAGTCGGCCACTTCCCAGTTCTCTTCGTCATCTTCGACGTACAGCAAGAGCTCACGAGGTTGGCTCTTGCGAGCCGCTTTCGGCTCTACCGGGGGGAGGACGCGTCGCACGCCTCTTGTTTCGGACGTTGTCCCGCCAATCTTGAGCGGTGCGCTGCCGCACCGTCCGCAGGTACGTCAGGCTGTGGTCGTGGCCTTCACCCGCCGGGCCGGGCTCACGCCAGCGAGCAGCTTCTCGAGCGCCTTGATGTCCACCGGCTTGGTCAGGTGCTCGTCGAAGCCGCTGGCGAGCGCGCGCGCGCGATCCTCGGGCTGCCCGTAGCCGGTGAGTGCGACCAGGTAGGGCACGCTCCCGTAGGCCTCGCGCACACGCCTGGCCACGCCGTAGCCATCGAGCCCGGGCAGGCCGATGTCGACCAGCATCACGTCCGGCTGCGCAGCCAGCGCCACGTCCACCCCGCACAGCCCATCGGCGGCGGTGCGCACGCGGTGCCCGTACTCGCGCAGCAGCAACGAGAGCAGCTCGCGGCTGTCGTCGTTGTCCTCGACCAGCACCAGGTCGTGGCGACGCGTGACGATCTTGGCGGTGTTCTCCTGCGTGGTGCTGGTGATGCTCTGCCCGCTGCGCGGCAAGCGCACGGTGAACAGGGTGCCCTGGTCGAGGCCGGCGCTCGCCACCTCGACCTGGCCCTGATGCATCTGCACCAGCGTGCGCACGAGCGTGAGCCCGATGCCCATGCCGCCCTTGGCGCGATCGAGCGTGCTCTCGGCCTGCGCGAACAGATCGAACACGCGATCGATCATCTCGCCGCTGATGCCCACGCCGTTGTCGCGCACACGCAGCACCACTTCATCGTGCTCCGCGTCGAGCGAGACCGAGATCCGCCCGCCCGCCGGCGTATACTTGATCGCGTTGTTGAGCAGGTTGACCACCACCTGCTCCAGGCGCACCGGGTCGCCCTCCACCAGCAGCGAGCGCTCGCCGAGCTGCAAGCGCGTCTGGTGCTGCGTGAGCGCCGGCCCCACGCTCACAAAGCAGCGCTGCACCAGCGCCGCCAGGTCGACCCGCTCCTTGCGCAGCTGAATCTTTCCGGACGTCACGCGCGACACGTCGAGCAGGTCGTCGACCAGCCGCCCGAGGTGGGAGGTCTGCCGGCGCATGATCTCGCGGTACTTGTTGCCGCCACCCTCACGGTCGAGGTTGAGCGCCATGGTGATCGCGCTGAGCGGGTTGCGCAGCTCGTGCCCGAGCATGGCCAGGAACTGATCGCGCTCGCGCACCGCGCGTTGCTGCACCTTGAGCTCCTCGCGCGCCGCGTATTGCCGCCGGCGTGCGCGCAGCGCCGCGTGCGCCGCGCTCAACATCGTGACCGGACGCAGCGGCCGATCGAGGAAGGTGACGTTGCCGAGCGTGCCGAGCAGCTGGGCCGAGGTGGGCTCGCCGCGCGTGCTGGTGAAGATCACGATCGGGAGGTCGGACCACGCACTCTGCGCCGCGAGCTGCTCCGCGAGCTGGCTGGTGCTCTGCGCCGCGAACACTTCCTCGGCGATCAACAGCGCCGCAGCGCCGTCGCGCTGAAGCGTCTCGCACAGCTCGTGCAGCGACTTCATGATCGCACACTCGAGCCCGGCCTTGACCAGCAGCGCCGCGGTCAGGCTGGCATCGCGGCCGGTGGGGGCGAGGATCAGGAAGCGCTCTTCGACCGTGCTCATGACCCTTCGCCAGGCATTGGCAGAAGGTCGTTCGAATCGCGCCCGTGGTACTGCGGCACCCCTGACAACACGCCGTGGAAGTCGGCCAGCGGCGGTCCCACCTGCATGCCGTCGCCGCTGAGCGTGAACTCGCGGATCGTGTCCTCGTGCGTACCCGCTCGCTTCTTCACGACTGAGAGTGCCTTGCGCACGCGCCCGGACGCCTCGAAGAAGCGGGTCATCAACACGGTGTCCGCGAGGTAGCTGACATCGACAGGTCCTTCCATCCGACCGACGAACCCGTGTTGAGCCATCAGCATGATGGTAAGCACGCCACGCTGACGCAGAAAGGTGAGCAGCTCATGCAACTGCACGGTGAGAAAGCGCTCTTCTGGCATCGCGTGCAGGTAGCCGTTGAGGCTGTCGATCACGATGACGCTCGCCTTGCCGTTCTCGACCGCGTCGCGCACGGCACTCACGAACTCACCGGGCGACAGCTCCGCCGGATCGATCTGCTGCAGCCGCAGGCGGCCGCTCTCGACGTGCGGGCGCAGGTCGATGCCCAGGCCCATCGAGCGGCGATAGACCATCTCCAGTCCCTCGTCGAAGCAGAACATCGCCGCGTTCTGCCCGCGCGAGGCCGCGGCGTGCAGGTAGTAGTTGGCGATCGAGGACTTGCCCGAGCCGGCGGGGCCGAGCAGCAGCGCGCTGGTCCCGTAGTCCAGCCCGCCGCCGAGCAGAGTGTCGAGCTCTGCCACTCCGCTCGGCACGGTCGCGCGCTCGTACGGACGATGATGCTCGCTCGCGACCAGGCGTGGGAACACGTCCACCCCACCCGGTCGGATCATGCAGTCGTGATAGCCCGCACGAAAGTTCACCTCGCGCAGCTTCAACACGCGCAGGCGTCGGCGCGCCGCGCCGTAGAGCGGAGACAGCTGCTCCAGCTGGATCACGCCGTGCACCAGGCTCTGCAGCAGCGGATCGCCGCTGCCCGTGTTGGCGGTCTCGAGCAGCAGCACGGTGATGTCCAGCTCGACCAGGCGCTCCTTGAGCGCGAGCAGCTGGCGGCGCAGCCGCAGCGCGCTCTGCGCCATCAGCCGTAGCTCGGAGCACGAGTCGATCACGAGCCGCGACGGACGCACGCGCGCGATCTCGGCCAGCAGCGCGCGCATGCGCTCTCCGAGCTCCACCTCGGCCGGCAGGTAGAGGGTGTTCTCCTCGACGTCGAAGCCCAGGTCTTCGGCGGAGAACGGGAACACGTCCACGCCCTCGAGCGACCAGCCGTGCGAGTGGGCGACCGAGCTCAGCTCCTCCCGGGACTCCGACAGCGTGACGTACAGCCCACGCTCGCCGAGGTCGCGGCCCGCCAGCAGGAACTGCAGACCGAGCGTGGTCTTGCCCGCGCCCGGCTCGCCCTGCAACAGGTACATGCGAGTGCGCGGCAGTCCGCCGTCCAGGACGTCGTCGAGGCCCGCCACTCCTGTGGCCACACGGTTGCTCACCAGCGGCCCCACGTGGCGAGCGCCCGTCCGTGGCGTTGTTGCACAAGGTGAGGCCGGATTGCGCAGAAGCGTGCGTTTTCGGGCAGGTTCGCCATGGTGAACGAGCCTTATACAAGATCCGTTCCGTCAGCCCTTGGCGTCGAACCACTTCGAGAGGTTCGGCTCCGGGCGTCGCGGCTTCTGGGCGTAATGGGAGATGTCGTTGAAGAGCATCAGCCGGGCCCGCACCGGGTCGCGGAACTCGAGCACGTTGAGGCAGGCCGGCGACTGGTCGAGGCGGTCGCGGTAGCCCCGGGCATCGAAGCCCAGCAGGCTCGACAACAACAGGCGAATGGTTGCCTTGTGCGAGACGACCAGCACGGTCTGGTGCTGGTGCGCGACGACGATCTCGCGCAGCACCGGCAGCGCGCGAGCGAGCACGCTTACACCTGACTCGCCCCCCTGCGGGGCAAAGGTGAACGGATCGGTCTCCCAGGCCGTGTACTCGTCGAGGTAGCGCTGCTCGACCTCGCGTCGGGTCAGCCCCTCCCAGCGCCCGTGGCTGATCTCGCGCAGGCCGTCGCGCTTCTCGATCGTGAGCCCGTGCGGCGCAGAGACGATGGTCGCGGTCTCGATCGTGCGGCTCAGCGGGCTGGCGTAGACCGCGTCGATGGGCTCGTCGGCGAGCCGCTCCGCGAGCTTGCTCGCCTGAAAGCGACCTTCGTCCGAGAGGTCGACCCCGACGTCCCCTGCGAAGCGGTCCTCCGCAGACAGCTGCGTTGCGCCGTGGCGCACCAACAACACGCGCGTGCTCTGCGCCTTCTCCATCATCACTCACCTCGCGCGCTGTTGAACGACGATGCCCGCGCAGCTTAGTGCGCGGGCATGCATCCGTCAGGCGCTCAGCGCTTCAGAGGTCGACGGCGATACCGGCGCGCGGGCCGTACCAGCCGAGCTCCGCACGCAGCGCGATCTTCTCGTGGAACTTCCACTTCACGCCGGGCGCCAGCTCGATGAACGCGGCCGCCTTGTTGTCGTTCCAGTAGCGGTCGTCGATGTTGGTCCAGTCGCGGATGACGACGCCGAGCGACAGCGCGCCGTACACGGTGAGGTTGGGCTTCAGGTGGAAGTTCCACACACCGGCCACCGCGATCGTGTACTGCATGAGGTTGACGTCATCGTTGTAGAAGTTGCTCCCGTAGTAGTTCGAGTACGCGAGGTAGAACGCGGGCTCGATCGCGAACGAGTCGTTGATCGACGAGATGAAGCCGTCCTTCACGACCGGGATCTCGGCGCCGAGCCGGAAGCCGATACCAATGCCCCAGAACCACGG
>DASUME010000803.1:0-10168 GCA_036277895.1 Polyangiales bacterium | reverse complement strand
ACAACCCCTACGCACTCGGCTCGGAGCGCGAAAACGCAGCTCGCTTCGAGCGCTTTCTCGCCACTCCCGAGGCCAAGAGCGTCGCTGGTCATTACTACCTCGGCTTCCCGGAACTGATGGAGATCGCGGTTGGCGACCCTGCGACGCTGGCTCGAGACGGCAAAGGCAAGCTCGTACCCGTAGACAGCAAAGGAGAGGAGATTCTAAAGACTCTGGATGGCTACCAAGGTCCGGATGCTGTCAAGGCGAACAAGAAAGGCATGAGGGACTTCCCTGATTGGGAGAAAGCGCCGCTAGACGTCAAGAAAGGCATTCAACGAGTCCTCTTGTCGGTCGTGATCAAAGACGCGCGCAAAGCGTGTGTGGTCGAGGTCGAGCACCTCGATGGCGAGCATGCGATCGGCGGCTTCACGTTCGTGTTCCGGCCGGATGACGAGAACGCTGCCCTGAAGAAGGATTGTATCTAATGCGCGCAAGGCGGCTTCTTTTCTGCGTCGGCGTGCTGCTGGCGAGTTGCAGCGACGACGACGTTACGACCGACGCGGATGGGAATCCCGCTACTGCGAGTGACGCAGCCGTGGCACACGATGGGAGCCTGCCCACGGGGCAAACGGCGCGCGATAGCGCAGTGCCTGGCAATGGTTCCATCGATGCTGGGATTGCAGCTCCAGATCTTCCGAATGCGGTCGAAGCTGACGCACGTATTTCTGCGCCCTCCGACGGCGGCGGTAAGGATCTCGACGCGGTGGTTCCTTGGCACCTCGACGCGAGCGGGAAGCTGGACGCGGCGTTGCACGATGCGACGTCGACCCTTGTCGATGCGAGCTCGGATGCGTCGATCGATCAGCAGCTCGCGCAACGCCTGATCGACAAGTTTCGAGAGTGCGCAGTCATCGGCGAGGGCGAGTACCACGTGCGCCCGGTCGAAGACTCGTTCGATCGCTGCATGGCCGAGTGTCAGCTCGAGGCGAGCTGTACCGCGCTGAAGACGACGCTCTGCAGCGCAGAGCTAAAAGACGACGACCTGCTCGCGTGCGCGTCCGCGTGCACGAACCTGCCGCTCGACGACGGCTTTCAGTGCGGCTACGCCATCCCGCACTCGTGGCTGTGCGACCTCGAGGACGACTGCCAACAGGGCGAGGACGAAGTCGACTGCGGCACGTTCGCATGTGCGGATGGAACGTCGGTCGCGAGTGAGCTCGTTCGCTGCGATGGCACGGAACAGTGCGACGACGGGTCCGACGAGCACGGCTGCGCGGTGAAGTGCCCGCCGTGACGCTACTCGGGTTGTAGGGTGCCGTTGGTGAGGCGGTAGCGGATGGACTTGTCCTTCCACGGGAGGAGGAGCTTGCCTGCGCCGCCGCTCGCTTCGTCGGTGAAGGGGTACGTGTCCTTGGTCCACACGCGGGCGCCGCCGGGGGCGATGGTCAGGGTGCCGTTCTTGGCGGAGTACTGGTTCTCGATCGAGCGCTCGCCCACGTTGCGCGTGACCTCGAACAGGCCGATGCGCACGAAGCGGCCCTGGGCGTCGGCGGTCAGCACGATCAGGAGCTCGCGATCGGCGCCGCTGGCTCCGCCCAGGGCCTGCCGGATGCGCAGCAGCAGGTCGGCGCGCTGATCGTTGGTGACGTCGCCGGCGCGCACCTCGATCAGGTCGCGCGGATCAGTGGCGGGCGTGGCGTAGGCCATGAAGCCGTTGCCGCCGCCGACCTCGGGGCCGCTCAGCATCAGCACCTTGCCGTAGGCTTCGATCAGCTCGGGCTCGGGGCCGAGCGCGATGTTTGCGCGCATGGTCTGCGACGGCTGCACGGCGGTGGGGATGCCCTGCTGCTGCTTGAACGCCGCCACCAGCGCCTCGTGCGACGCGCTGGCGGGCGGCTCCTGCGCGACGGGCAACGCCGCGACCGCGGCCGGCGTGCTCTTCGGCAGCGCGCGCCGCTTCTCGTCGACCTGCGCAAACTTCTTGCCGTCGAAGGCGAACGTGCGCGCGCTGACCTCACCCCACGGCAGCAGCACGGGCTGCATGTCGGTCGCCGGATCCTCGCGGTACGTGCTCGCGTCGAGCCCCTGCGCGCGGCCGATCTTCTGCTCGATACGCGGCAGCTCCTTCCCGCGGACGGGCAGCAGCGAGACAGTGTTCTCCAGGAAGCCGCCCTTGCTCTCCTTCTTGGTCTCGATCCCGAACTTCTGCTGCATGCCCAGCTCGTCGAGCCCGAGCACGAGCCAGACCTCGCGCAGCCCGAGCAGGTTGCCCTGGCGTCCGCTCGCGACCAGCTCCTTGATGCCGTCGCCCGTGAGGTCGATCAGCTGCGCGCTGCGCATGCCGCCGTCGGCCGCGAACGGCAGCACATCGTAGTTGTAGCTCTCGCCGTTCTTGAAGCCGGGCCCGAACACGATCACGTACTGCCCGATGATCACCACACGCTCGGCGCGCGCATCGCCGGAGACGTTGTCGCGCGCATCGAAGCGCGGCTGCACGCCGACCAGCTGGTGATCGGCCAGGAAGCTACCGAGCATGTCCTCCTGCCCGAGCCCCAACGACAGCGCGGGCAAGTCCGCCGCGCGCGATGCCGGATCCGTGCTCAGGATCTTCGGCTGCTTGCCGCCGTCGTGATCGATGAAGCGCAGCCCACCGCGCGCGTCGTGCCAGCTCGCGCTGCCCACGATCACCCTCCAGGGCACGAACGCCTCCACCACGTAGCCCACGCCGCGCGCGAGCGGCCCCTCCACGATCGGGATCTGCGGCTCCGGCTTGGCCGCCGCGCCGTTGAGCGAGATCGCCGCCCGCGCGCGCTCGCTGCCGCGGCCCGGGTACAGCCACACCTCGCTCGTATCGATGCCCTTGTCCTTCGGCATCGCGAGCGTCAGCACGATCGCATCGCTGCCGGCGACCAGCGCTTGGTCATAGACCTCCGCGCCCACGTACAAGCCGCCGTCCACGCTCGCCAGCGCGTAGCGCACGCGCGCGTCCTCACCGCTGCCGAGCTCGTGGAACGTCGCGCCGCGCCACTCGATCAGCGCGCCGTCGACCTTCATCTTTTCTTGGCTGCGCTGGATCCGGAGCGGCTCCGCGCGAGCCACACCCGAGACGCACAGGACCAGCATGAACAGGAGGCGAGCCATCGCCCACCATCGTAGTTCAGGCTTCGGCGTTCACGCGCAGAGACTTGCGCAGCTTCGCGCCGTGGAGCGCGAGCTGACCACATGCGGCCGCGATGTCGGCGCCCTTGCGTCGACGCACGAAGGTCGCGATGCCGTTCTCGATCAGCAGCGCCTGGAACGAGTCGACCGTGGCCCAGCTCGATGGCCCGAGCTGGCTGGCGTCGATCGGGTTCATCGGGATCAGGTTCACCTTCACGCGCAGCCCGCGCATCAGCTTGGCCAGCTTGCGCGCGTCGTCGAGGCTGTCGTTCTGGCCGTTGACCAGCGTGTACTCGATGGTGATGCGTCGGCGCTTGGGCAGCGGGTAGCGCTTGAGCGCGGCCAGCAGCTCGCCGATCGGGTGCTTGCGGTTGATCGGCATCAGGGCCGAGCGCCGCTCGTCGTCCACCTGGTGCAGCGACACCGCGAGCTGCACCTGGCCGGCGAACTCGGTCCCGAGCCGATCGATCTGCGGGACCAGGCCCGAGGTCGAGAGCGTGACCCGACGCCTGGACAGGTTCAGCCCGTCCGGGTGCGTCAACAACACCAGCGCGCGCGCCACGTTGTCGTAGTTCGCGAGCGGCTCGCCCATGCCCATCAGCACGATGTTGCGCAGCCGCTCGCCGGCGCCGAGCCGCCGCCGTCCGATCAAGACCTGCGCCACGATCTCGCCGGTGGTCAGGTTACGCTTGAGGCCCGCCTGGCCCGAGGCACAGAACACGCAGCCCATCGCGCAGCCGACCTGCGTCGAGATGCACTGCGTGAACAGCGCGTCCGGCGTGTGCTCCTCGGCTTCCCCTTCTTCGGGATCATCGGCGCCCACGTCCGCCTGCGTCTGCACGCGCTGCGGGATCAGCACCGACTCGATGTCCTTCTCGTCACCGAGGCGCAGCAGCAGCTTGCGCGTGGTGTCGTCCGAGAGGTGCTCGTGCACGATCTCCATCGGCGCCGCCAGGCCCTCGCCGCGCAGCTTCTCGCGCAGGCCCTTCGGCAGGTCCGTCATCTGATCCGGGTCGAGCACGCCACGCTGGTGGATCCAGCGGAACACGGACAGCCCGCGGTACTTCGGCTCGCCCAGGCGCACCATCGCCTCCGCCCACTCCTCGGGCAGGCGCTCGAGCGGGCCCTGCGCGGGCATCAGGGGCGGAGTCAGCGGCTTCATAGCCGGCTCAGTGTTTGGGACCCGCCCCCCGGAGGCAAGTCGGGCGACTCACTCTTCGGTCAGAAAACGCCGCAAGATCTCGTATCCCTCGGCCAAGAGCGGAAGGTCCGTGTACTCGTTGTGCTGGTGGGCCTGGGCGTTCAGGCCGGGGCCGAAGTTCACCGCCGGCACGCCGATCTGGTCGAAGCGCGCGACGTCGGTCCAGGCCTGCTTGCGCTCCACCGTCTTGACCCCCGAGCGCACGAGCTTCTGCACCAGCGGATGCGCGGCATGAGGCCGGCCGGCCGGCGAGAGATCCGTGGCCACCACCTTGGCGCGCCCGGCGACCATCGCCTCCAGCTCCGCCAGCGCTTCGGAGGGCGTCTTGCCCGGCGCAAAGCGGTAGTTGAGGTTCAGCTCGAACTTGTCCGGCACCACGTTGCGCCCGCGGCCACCGGTGGCGAGCGTGGGCGTCATCACCTCGCGAAATTCCATGCCGTCGACCACCACCAGGTTCGGCTCGCGCGCGGCGAACTCCGCCAGCAGCGAGGCCGCCTTCGTGATCGCGTTGACGCCCTCCCACGGCCGCGCCGAGTGCGCGGTGCGCCCCTCGAACGTGATCGTCGCGTGCAGCGAGCCCATGCAGCCGAGCTGCAGCCGGTTGTCGCTCGGCTCCAGGCAGATCGCCATGTCGAACGCGTGCAGCTGCGGGAAGGTGTCGATCATCGGCCCGAGCACGTTCTCCGCGAACGGCCCCTCCTCGCGCTCGTAGAACACCAGCGTCAGGTCGACCGGCAAGGTCGCCAGGTCGAGCCGCTCGGCCAGCTCGATCATCAGCGCCAGCCCCGACTTCATGTCCGCCGCGCCGGCCCCGAACAGCCGGGTGCCCTCGATGCGCGCGGGCTTGTCGTGCTGCGTGCGCACCACGTCCAGGTGGCCGACCAGCGCGATCTTCGGCGCGCCCGGCTTGGCGTTCGCGTGCACGATCAGGCTGTCCTGAAAGCGTGTGATCGCGCTCGGAAAGCGCTTCTGCAGCCGCGCCTGCACGTGATCGCAGAGCGCCTTCTCCTCGCCGATCGGGCTTGGAATGAGGCAGAGATCGAGCAAGGTTTGGGCGAGCGCGTTCGCGAGCATGTGCCCGCGGGCATAGCGCTCTATTCGCTGCCGGACCACAGGAGCCGGGCATCTGCGCCCAGCTGATCGTGCACCACCGCGAGCAACGCGCGGCGCGCGGCGCTTGCGTCAGCCAGCCCACCGCGGCAGTGCAGGCTCAGGCCAGCTCGGCTGCAGCGCGCGACGCGCGACGCGCTCTGCTCCAGCGCGCCCAGCTCCGCCTCGTCGCGCGCCTCGATCGTCAGCTCGTCGGGCGGAAAGGCGCTGCCCGTCAGCTGGCGCAGCGGCGCGGCCACCAGTCGCTCGATCGCATCCCAGCGCAGCCCACGCAGCGCGCGCGAGCCGCTGTCGATCAGCAGCCAGCCGCCCTCGCGCCGCCCGCTGATCGCGAGCGTGGCGCGCTGGGAGAAGGAGAGCCGCAGCTCGAACGGGCCCTCTTCGGTCGCGGAAGCCAGCGCCTTGCCGAGCGCGCGCAGCTGCGCGTCATCGGCCGCCGTATGCAGCTGCGCCGGCCGTCCCGCGCCGAGCGTGTTGGCGTCCGCCGTGAACACGAGCAGCTCGACCGCGATCGGAGCTCGAACCGCCTCTGCGAGCGTGGCGAGCAAGCGCGGCAGCTCCAGCACGGCCACGCGCGCCGCCAGCGGCCCCCTCGCGACGCGCACCTTCGCGATCTGGGCCGCAGCCAAGTACGCGTACTCCGCACGCTCCTCGCGCGGCGCCGGATCCTCGAACGCGGCCGTGTTCTTCTCCGCCAGCTCGCGCGCCATGCGTGTGCCGTCGCGCAGCGAATGAGCCTGCTCCAGCGCGCGTGCGAGCGCCTGCTCGTCGAACCTGGCCAGCGCCGCGCGCTTGCGCAGCTCCCACGCCGGCCCCTGCCCCGCCAGCTCCAGCGCCGCGCGGGGGTCGCGCGCGAACAGCAGCTGAAAATGACGGCGCAGCAGGCCGTCGTCCTGCGGCGCCCTCGCGCGCGCGGCCAGCAGCAGCTCCTCGTGACGCTCCGGCGCCGCATCGAACGCCGCGTAGACGGACGCGCGGTCCGAAGGATCGATCGTGCGCTGGCGCGTGCGCTCGTCGAGCGCGAGCTGCAGGTCGGCGAAGCTCGCGTAGGCACGCTGCTCCAGCCGATCGCCCACGCGCTCTCCGAAGTCCTCCGCCGGCACGCCGCCGAGCATCGGCAGCTCCTCCTGCCCGCGCAGCACGGCCCGCAGCGCGCGCTCTGCGGCCTCGGGCGAGGCGAAGCGCCGGCGGCTCGTGCGCTCGAGGCCGCCTGCACGCGGCTCCAGCACCAGCTGTGTCTCGCGCAGCTCCCCGCTCGCGATCGAAGGCGGCCGCGCCGCGAGCTCCAGCGCCCGTGGATATTCACGCAGCATGGGCGCGCACGCGCTCTCGCCTTCGCTGAGCCGGCCGCGCTCGACGCGCAGCGTGCGCGCGTCGAGCCAGGCCGCCCGTGCGGGATCGCAGGGACCGAGCCCGCAGGCCCGGCGCTCGAGCGAGCTCGCGAGCTGCGCGCGTACCACGGCATGGGCCGGCGGGTTCGCGAACCGGAGCAGCTCCACGCGCCCCGCGTCCTGCTCGATGCGCGCATACGCGGCGAGCTGCAGACGGTACGGCACGCCGTCGCTCTGGCTGACCTGCATCACCTGCTCGAGGTGGGCGGGATCGACGCGCGACGGCATCACCACCAGGCAACGCCCCAACACGCGCGGCAGCCACGCGGCAGGGTCGGCCTCGACAGGGCGTGCGGGAGCCGTCACCGGAACGGCACAGGCCGCCAGGCTCACTCCCAGCAGGTAGCCGACGAGCCGCACAGAGCGATGGTAGCTCGCGCCGAGACGTGAGCGCAGCGAACCTCGCGGGGGAGTGGGCCCCCGACGGCTCTGCCGGCGGGGCGAGGAGGGCGTGTGCCCTCCTCGGTTCGTCAAAGGATCTCGTAGCCCGGGAAGTAGTACGAAACTTCGCGCTTGGCGCTCTCGGCCGAGTCCGAGCCGTGGACCGCGTTCTCGCCGACGTCCTTCGCGTACAGCTTGCGGATGGTGCCCTCGTCGGCGTTGGCCGGGTTGGTGGCGCCCATCACCTTGCGGTAGGTGGCGATCGCGTTCTCGCCCTCGAGCACGGCCACGAGCACCGGGCCGCGGGTCATGAACTGCACCAGCTCGCCGAAGAAGCCGCGGCCCTTGTGCTCCGCGTAGAAGCCCTCGGCCTGGGGCAACGACAGGTGGATGAGCTTGGCGGCGACGACCTTCAGGCCGGCCTTCTCGATCACCGCGAGCACGTTGCCGATGTTGTTCTTCTCGACCGTGTCGGGCTTCAGGATGGAGAGCGTACGTTCGATGGCCATGGCGGACTCCCTGACGGCTAAATCTTCTATTTTCGCGGGAGTAACGCCCCGCGGGCGCCGCTCTTGTAGTCCGTTTCGCCCGCCTCGCAAGTGCGCGAAAAGCGCGAGCCGGCACACGGACCTGTATAGTGCGCCCATGAGCCGTGACTTCTCACGAGGCGCGGTCGCCGCGTTGGCGCTCGTGCTCAGCACCTCCCCTGCCTTCGCCGACGACCTGGTCGAGGGCGCCAAGAAGGTCGAGGGCGCCAAGCGCACGCTCGGCAACAAGGTCGACGCGCTCGCGGACGAGGCCAGCCAGCGCAAGGAGCGCGCGGTCGAGGCCGCCGCAGACGCGAAGGAACGCGCGCTGGAGGCCGCCGAGGAAGCCAAGGAGCGCGGCAAGGAGAAGGTCGAGTCGCTGGAAGAGCGCGCGGACGAGGCGAAGGAGAACGCCAAGGCCTACGCCAACGAGCTCAAGCAGAAGGTCACGCAGCGCACGCAGGCGCTCGGGGACGACGCCAAGGGCATGGTCGCCAAGACCAAGCTCTGGTTCAAGCAGGCAATCCAGGGCGTGCGCGACTCGCTCCGCAGCTCGCTGCTGGGCGCAGCGCTCGCGCTCGACAACCAGGCCAAGGACGCGCGCGAGGGTGCGCGCAAGGCGCACTGGGAGAAGCTCAAGGCCCGCTACAGCCTGCCCGATCACGCGCCCACGATGGAGGTCAGCGAGGAGCTGCGCGAGCACGAGGAGCGCCTCGCCCGCCTGCGCCGCGCGCGCGAGCTGGCCGAGAGCGTGGAGGATCAGGTGTCGGTGGCGCGCGCGGATCACCTCGCCGAGCGCGAGTACGCCCGGCACCGACGCACGCTGAAGCGGCTGCTCGAGAAGGAGCGCCGCGAAAAGGCACTGCTCGACGGCGAAGAGCTCCCGAGCGAGGCCGAAGAATGAAGCCGGTCGCCTGGATCGTGGTGGGCGGTGGCCTCGCGCTCGGCGGCGCAGCCCTGGTGCGCTGGATGATGACTCCCTCCGCAGGCGGCCCGTACTCGCCGAACGCGAGCGAGGTGCCGATCCGTGAGGACTATGAGGGGACCGCCGAGAGGGTCGTGCGGCCGGATAACTACAAGGCGCAGCTGACGAAGATCGAGAAGGACCTCCTCGATCTCAGCCGCAAGGATCCGTAGATCGAAAGGGCAGAATTGCCGATGTGCCGCTGGAGTGAGGTAGGCGGGCGCCGCTGGGGCGAGACTGAGTGGAACGATCACGCGCACGCGCACGGGGACGGATTCGTTTCGTCGAGCACGTCCCGATCGTGTTCGACCCACGTAGTCGACCAGATCCGTGCGCGTGCGCGTGATCGGTCCATGGGGTCTTGGCAGAGCCTTGGAAGGCTCGCCCCACTCCAGCAGCACTCGCCTCTCTTCTGCCCCACGCCTCAGCGCGCGTAGCGCGCCAGTAGATCACCCGAGAGGTGATCCAGCACCAGCGCGCTCTCCGACCAATCCGCCCGCGCGCGCGCCAGCCGTAGCTTCGCGCTGCGCACCGCGTTTTGCGCCTCGAGCACCGCGATCGACGTCGACGAGCCGCTCTGGTAGCGCGCTTGCTCGGCGCTCAGCTGGCGCTCGGCGATGCCGACCGTGCGCTCGGCCAGCTCGACCTTCTGGGCACCGGCGGCCTCCTTGTCGAGCGCGCCGCGAACCTGCGACAACACGCGCTGCTTGGTCTCGCGTAGCTGCTCCTCCGCGACCTCCGTGGCCAGCCGCGCCTTGGCCGCCTCCGCACGCTGCACGCGCGTGTTCACGGGGGCCGAGAACGTCAGCCCCATGAAGCCGGAGATCACGTCACCGCTCACGAACTGGCTCGCGCTGTCGGCGTAGCTCTCCAGGCCGATGCCCTGCGTCTGCACGAAGGTGTCGAGGTCGAGCTGCGGCTTCTTCGGGTCGTCGGCCGTCTTCTGCTGCAGGCGCGCCAGCGCCAGGGCCGACAGCTTCTCGCGCACCTCGGTCGCATCCGACACCGCGCGCTCCTCGATCGACTGCCGCGCGTAGCCGCCGCTCGCCGGGGGTTCATCGCCGAGCACGTCGAACGACAGCGTGCCGCCACCGACCAGGCGCTCCAGCTCGTGCACACGTGCCGCACGATCGACCGACGCGTTGAGCACGTCTTGATCGCTGGTCGCCACCTGGGTGTCGAACGTCAGCACCTCGGCCGGCGCCAGGCTGCCGCTGCGCGCGCGCGCGTCCGCTTCATCGCGCTGGCGTGCCGCGACCTCGCGCGCTTGCTGTTGGATCAACACCGCGGCGTCCGCGTACCAGAGCTCCCAGTACGCGGTCAACACGTCGCGCAGCGTCTCGCTGCTCACGCGATCGCGCGTGTGCTCGTTCTGTGTGCGCGTCACGCGCGCCGCGAGGATCGACGCTTCCCCGATGGCGCGCCCACGCCCCCGCCAGAGCGGCTGCTTGAG
>DASUME010000802.1:0-4867 GCA_036277895.1 Polyangiales bacterium | reverse complement strand
GCCACACCTGGATCGGCGGCCAGCGCGTGCGCGGCGTGAGCGTGCGCCACGAGCCCGCGAAGATCGCCAGGAAGCCCGCTTCCAGCAGCAGCAGCTCCCAGCCGTAGCCGTACCAGATCTGTCCGATCGCGACGAACGAGCGATAGAGCAACCACAACGTCAGCAGCAGAGCGCCGTGTGAGACGCCGAGCAGCAGCGTAAGCGAGAGCACCACGCCGAGCCACGCCAGCCCTTGCAGCAGCGCATCGCTGGGCGGCACGAACCAGAACAGGCTCGGCTGCAACACCAGCGCGCGCCAGGGCGAGCGCGCGTACTCGAGCATGTCTGCGACCTCACGCGCGGCCGGCGTGATGCCGTGCGCGCCGAGCAGCGGCAGCACCTGCCAGGCCAGCGAGACGAACGCGGCCGTATAGACGAAGCCGAGCGCGCGCAGCAGCACGAAGCGCGTGCGCTCGTAGCTCATGCAGTTACGGCGCGTCGAACGCGGGCAGCTCGCTGTCGTCGAGGTCGTGCACGCAGCGGCCCTTGGCCTCGAGCGCGATGTTGATGCCGACGTACTCGGGCACGATCGAGCCCGTCTTCACGTCGTAGAACCAGTGCTGGTAGAACCCGGTCTCGTAGGTATGCGTCCAGACCCAGAAGGTCTCGCACTCCGGCACCTCGGGACGGCAGAACTTGCCGTCGTTCGGTCCGACGAGACCCGGGTCGCAGTCACAGTCGCCCGCGTTCGCGGTGACGACCTCGTCGAGATAGACGTTGCAGCTGCCGTCGGGCAACGTCTCCGGACAACCGGCCGCGAGCTTCCGGACGTCCTCCATCTGCGGCAGCTTCCACGCGAAGCCGCCCGCCGTCAGCGTCGGGCAGATGCCCGCGAGCTCGTCGTCGTCCACCACCGTGACCGGCTTGGTCCACGCGACGTTGTTGGTCAGGTCGACCTCGAAGTCCGGAAAGGAGATCCAGGTGGTGCCGGAGAGGGTTCCGCAGCCGTACTTGGGATCGTTCACGTCGCAGGGGCCCGCGCCGTCGAGGCTGCCGTCGCTCAGCGAGCCGTCCGCGGGCGACGCGCCGTCGGCGGTCGCGCCGTCTGCGGTCGCCCCATCCGGGAGCACCGCGGCGCCGTCGGGCAGCACGACCTGGCCGTCCGGCAGCACGACGAAGGCGTCGATGTCGATCACCTGCCCGTCGAGGCTGCCGTCCGCACCTGGCAACCCGCCCCCGTCTCTCTCGCCCGTGACCAGGCCGCCGTCGTCTCTCGTGTCGACGATGTTTTTGTCGTCATCGCTACAGGCGGTGGCGACCAGAGTTGCTGCGAAGAGAACGCTTAGGCGAGTGCGGTTCATAGGTCCCCAGTGTCGGAAGAGGTAGGAGGTGGAGACTTACCCATTCGTGCGCTGGTAAGCAATTTCGTGTCTGGAAGGGTCGCGCGCTCTGGTCTTGTGTACGCAAGGTCCACACCGTTTTCGCCCTCGCTAGTGGCGACCGGGCGGCCACCCTACCGGCGAGGTTCGTTTTCCACGGCGCTGGGTTTATCGTTCTCCCATCCATGGTGGGCGACACGGGCCGGACAGTGGGTGGTTACGCATCGATGCTCGATGCGCTGCTCGAGGGCTTCCAAGTCATCGGGTTCGACTTCCGCTACCTGGTCGTCAACGCGGCCGCCGCGCGGCACGGGCGCAGCAGCGCAGACCGGCTGACCGGCCGAACGATCATGGCCTGCTACCCGGGCATCGACGAAACGCCGATGTTCGCGCGCCTGAAGGCCTGCCTCGAGCAGCGCAGCTCGCACGTGCTCGAGAACTACTTCCGCTTCCCGGACGGCTCGGGCGCCTGGTTCGAGCTGCGCATCGAGCCGGTTCCTCAGGGCGCGTGCGTGCTCTCGATCGACATCAGCGAGCGCAAGGCCGCCGAAGCCAGCCTGCGCAGCAACACCTCACGCCTGCACGAGGCCGAGCGTATGGAGGCGCTCGGCCTCCTCGCGGCGGGCATCGCGCACGAGTTCAACAACGTCCTGGGCGTGATGCTCGGCATCGGCGAGACCTCGCTCGCGCGCGCGGAGGGACCGGTGCCGGCGGACGTCGAGGGCATGATGTCTGCGGCCCAGCGCGCCACCGAGCTCACCAACCAGCTGCTCGCCTACGGCCGCAAGCAACAGCTGCGCAGCGAGGTGCTCGACCCGGCCGCGCTGATCGAGCGTATGGAAGCCACCCTGCGCCGTACGATCCCGGGTGACATCGAGCTGCGCCTGCGCGTGACGCCACCCCTCGGCCACGTCGAGGTGGACCCGGCGCAGCTCGAGAAGGTGGTGCGCAACCTGGTGCACAACGCGCGCGACGCGCTGCCCAAGGGCGGCCTGATCGCGATCGAGCTGAGCGAGCTCGCCTTCGATGCGGACTACGTGCGCTTGCACCCCGGCACGCACGAGGGCCGCCACGTGATGATCGCCGTCAGCGACACCGGCAGCGGCATGGACGTCGACACGCAGGCGCGCATCTTCCAGCCGTTCTTCAGCACCAAGGATCGCGGTGGAAGCGGGCTCGGCTTGTCGACGGTGTGGGGCATCGTGAAGCAGAGCGGCGGCCACATCTGGGTCTACAGCGAGCCCGGCCACGGCACGTCGTTCAAGGTCTACCTGCCGAGCGTGCCAAGCGGCGAGAGCCCGCGCTCTTCGCGGCCTCCGGCGCCCGCGTCGGTTCCGGCCGCGCCGCTCGCGCCGCAAGCCCGCGTGCTGGTCGCCGAAGACGACGCGCTGCTGCGCACGCTCGCCGAGCACACGCTGCAGAGCGCGGGTTACCAGGTGAAGACCGCACGCAGCGGCGATCAGGCGCTCGCGATGCTCAAGGCGGACGAGGGCATCCTGGTGCTGATCACGGACGTGGTGATGCCGGGCCTGCGCGGGCCCGAGCTGATCGTGCAGGCGCGCCTGGTGCGTCCGGAGCTGAAGGTGTTGTGCACGTCTGGCTACGCGCTGAGCGCGCTGGAAGATCACAAGGCACAGCTCGCCAACGTCGCGTTTCTGGACAAGCCCTACCTGCCAAGCTCACTGGTCAAGGCCGTGCGAGGCTTGTTCGAGGCCTGAGGAGATGATGTTCGTGCGCAAGTGGCTGATGTTGATCTGGTTGCTCGGCTGTGGGGACGACGACGGGGGAGAGGGAGCGCGGCCGAGCGGTGCTGCAGCCAGCTGCGCACGCGGCTGCGCACGCGCGGCGGCGGCCAACTGTCGCAACCAGCCGAGCGACTGCCAGCAGCAGTGCGAGGCACAGATCGCGGCCACACCGGCCGGCTGCATCGGGGCGATCAACGCCTACGCCAGCTGCGCCAACACGGCCGTGTGGTCGTGCGACAGCGACGGCGTGGCGGAGGCGACCAGCTGCGGTGCACAGCTCGCGAGCTGGCTCGCCTGCGCCAACCCGGTCGCAGATTCCGGCGCGCGCGACGCCACGGTGCAAAGCGACGCGGGCACACCCGGCCCGGTCGACGCCGGCTCCGACGCCGGCTCCGACGCCAGCGCCGATGCGGGCGCCGGGCTGAGCTGCGTGATCGCCGCCAGTGATCTCCAGTGTGACCAGTGCCTCAAGCAACAGTGCTGCGAGACCTTCAGCGCGTGCACCGGCCAGTGTGTGCAGCTGCTGGCGTGCTGGCAGTCGTGCGCCGAGACGGACGACGCTTGCCCCGATGCCTGCACCGCGCAACTCCCGGGCGGCGCACCCGGCGTACAACAGATCTACGACTGCATGGCCCGCGACTGCGCCCTCGCCTGCGAGGTCGAGCTCGGCGGCTAGCCTACTCGCACTGTTCGTAGTCGCCCTCGAGCCGGCGCATCTCGATGTCGTAGGTGCGGCCCGAGCCCGAGTACTGCGGCGACGTGCCGCCCGCGATGCACCAGATCTCGACGCGGCCGTTCGCGGGCGCGCCGCTCTCGTCGAAGTCGACCGGTGCGAAGGTGCCGATCGCCAGCACCGACTTCTGGCTGGTCAGCTGCGAGAACGCGCTCAGCACGGTGGTGCTCTGGATCGGCGTCGGTGTGCCGTTGCCGGGACCCGCGAGCATGGTCAAGCCCTTCGCCACCGCGGTGCCGCTCACGGGCATGTCGCGCGTGGCCGCCAGCGCGAACGCGATCGAGTACGCGGCATCGTACGAGGGCCCCATGCCGGAGATGGTGGTCGAACTGCCGGGGTAGCGCGTCTGGTAGTCGACCTGGAACGCCTCGAACACCTCGCGCGAGCGCGCCGTGGGCACGATGCCGGTGCCGCGGACGCGCCTGCGCAGATCTTCGTTGCCGGTCGCGAGGCGGAGCAGCTCGGGCACCTTGAGCGAGTCGATCAACACGTAGGACGGTCGCGCGCTACCCGTCCAGCCGCGCTCCAGCGGATCCATCACCTGCGTGATCGCCTCGGCGAGCCCGGCCATCACCACGATGTCGGGCGCGAAGGCGAGCTGGCGCTTCACGATCTCCGCCTGGCCCGCGGTGTCGGTGGCTCCGTACTGCTCGATCGTCACCGTGTTGACGTTCGGCGAGATGTTGTCGGCGAGCGACCTGCCGTTGAAGGTCAGGTCGTTGAGCGCAACCCGCGTGCCGGTGCCGAGCGCGTCGTTGCGGAACACGATCGTGAGCCGCAGATCGCGGCCGCGGTCCGCGCGCATCTGCGTCTCTAGCTCCAAGATCTGATCCTTCATCAACGGCGCGCGCTGCACGTCGGTCGGGATCATCTGCCAGGTGAGGTCGTTGTCCTCGAGGTCGCCGATGCTGGAGGCCACGCCGGTGGGCGTGATCAGCACCGTGTCGCCCTTCACGGAGTAGTTGTTGGTGACCGTGATCACGTCCTGGCTGACGTTCGGGCCGACGATCGCGGGCACGTTCAGCTCGTCG
>DASUME010000801.1:0-3305 GCA_036277895.1 Polyangiales bacterium | reverse complement strand
CCAGCACGCCGAGCTGCTCGGCGAGCACGTCGTCGGCGCTGACGCCCGCGGCCCCTGGCTCACCCTTGGTGAACTGGCCGAGCAGGACCGCGCGCACGCCGCGGAGCACGCCCGCCTGCAGCATCGTGGTCAGCATGCGGTCGAGGCGATACGGGCGCTCGCCGACGTCTTCGAGCGCGAGCACGGTGTCCGTCAGGTCGGGGAAGTAAGGTGTGCCGACGAGCGCGGCGAGCACGCTGAGGTTGCCGCCGAACAGCCGTCCTTCGGCGCGCCCGCCCACGACCTGCGTGAGCTCCGTGAGCGGCGGGGGCGCGCCGCCCTCGAGCAGCGTGAACCACGCGCGCTGCAGCTCTGCGGAGGCCTCCGGCAGCGAGCACACCATCGGCCCATGGAGCGAGCACAGGCCCGCGCGCGCCCACACGGCATGCAGCGCGGTGACGTCGCTGAAGCCGACCAACCACTTGCCCTGACGGCGCACCGCGTCGACGTCGAGCGAGGGCAACAACCGCGTCGCTCCGTAGCCCCCGCGGGGCGGCACGATCGCGCGCACGTGCTCGTCGCGCAGCGCCGCGTGCAGGTCGCGCAGCCGCATCTCGTCTTCGCCCGCGAGGAAGCCATGCTTCGCGAACAGCGCCGGGCCCTCGCTGACCGCGTAGCGCGCACGCAACAGCTCGACCCCGCGCGCATAACGCTCGAGGTCGAACGGACTCGAAGCCGCTACGACGCGCACCTCGGCCCCGGTCGAAAGCGGCGCAGGCAGCGTGAACGAGCTCATCGCTCGATCTTGGACCGCCGGCGCGCCGATTTCCAATCAGCCCGGACCGGCGATCGCCTTTTCGGGGCGCTTGCTGGCGGAGGCCTTGATGAAGTCGCGGTTCATGCGGGCGATGAAGGCGATCGAGATCTCCTTCGGGCAGGCCGCCTCGCACTCGCGGTGGTTGGTGCAGGAGCCGAAGCCTTCTTCGTCCATCTTGGCGACCATCGCGAGCACACGGCGGTCTTTCTGCGGCTGGCCCTGCGGGAGCAGGTTGAGGTGGCCGAGCTTCGCGCTCGTGAACAGCGAGGCCGAGGCGTTCGGGCACGCGGCCACGCAGGCACCGCAGCCGATGCAGGCCGCGCCGTCGAACGCCATGTCGGCGTCGGGCTTGGGCACGCGGATCGCGTTCGCCTCCGGCGCCGAGCCAGTGCGCACGGAGATGAAGCCACCCGCCTGGATGATGCGGTCGAACGCGCCGCGGTTGACCACGAGGTCACGCAGGATCGGGAACGCCTTGGCGCGGAACGGCTCGACCCAGATCTCGTCGCCGTCCTTGAACGTGCGCATGTGCAGCTGGCAGACGGTGGTCGCCGACTGCGGACCGTGCGCGACGCCGTTGACCATCAGGCCGCACTGCCCGCAGATGCCCTCGCGGCAGTCGCTGTCGAACGCGACCGGCTCCTCGCCCTTCGCGTTCAGCTGCTCGTTCAAGATGTCGAGCATCTCCAGGAACGACGCGTGGTCCGAGACCTTGACGTCGTAGTGAACGAACTTGCCTTCGGCCTGCGGCCCAGGCTGACGCCACACGTGCAGGTGAATATTGAAGTCGCTCACTTGTAACTCCGCTGGCTGGGCTTGACGTACTCGAACTCGAGGGCTTCCTTGTGCAGCACCGGCTCCAGCATCCGGTCCTGTCCGTCGGCGCGGAACTCCCAGGCCGCGGCATACTGGAAGTTCTCGTCGTCGCGCTTGGCCTCGCCGTCTGGGGTCTGGCTCTCGACGCGGAAGTGGCCGCCGCAGCTCTCCTTGCGAGCGAGCGCATCGCGGGCCATCAGCTCGCCCATCTCCAGGAAGTCGGCCACGCGGCCGGCCCTCTCCAGGTTCTGGTTGAGCTGGTCGTTGGTGCCGTAGATCGAGACGTTCTTCCAGAACTCCTCGCGCAGCTCCGGGATGCGCGCGACCAGCTTGCGCAGGCCTTCTTCGCTGCGCGCCATGCCGCAGTACTCCCAGCACAGGCTGCCGAGCTCCTTGTGGAACGAGTCGGGCGAGCGGCGACCGTTGATCGCGAGCAGCTTGTTGATGCGCTCCTTCACGCCCGCTTCGGCCTTCTTCACGTCCGGGTGCGACAGGTCGACCTTGGTGAGCTTGCCCTCGGCCGCCGAGCGACCGATGTAGTCCGCCATCGTCGAGGGCAGCACGAAGTAGCCGTCCGCCAGGCCCTGCATCAGCGCGCTCGCGCCCAGCCGGTTGGCGCCGTGGTCCGAGAAGTTCGCCTCGCCGCCGACGAACATGCCGGGGATCGTGCTCTGCAGGTTGTAGTCCACCCACAGCCCGCCCATCGTGTAGTGGATGGCCGGGAAGATGCGCATCGGCGTGCTGTACGGATCCTCGCCCGTGATGCGCTGGTACATGTCGAACAAGTTGCCGTAGCGCTCGGCGACCTTGGGCTTGCCCACGCGCGCGATCGACTCGCTGAAGTCGAGGTACACGCCGAGGCCGCCGGGGCCCACGCCGCGACCCTCGTCGCACACGTCCTTGGCGTTGCGCGAGGCGATGTCGCGCGGCACCAGGTTGCCGAAGCTCGGGTACTTGCGCTCCAGGTAGTAGTCGCGATCTTCCTCGCGGATCTCCTGCGGGCGCTTGCCGATGTCGGACTTGTTCTTGGGCACCCAGACGCGGCCGTCGTTGCGCAGCGACTCGCTCATCAAGGTGAGCTTGGACTGGTAGTCGCCGGAGACCGGGATGCAGGTCGGGTGGATCTGCGTGTAGCAGGGGTTCGCGAACAGCGCGCCCTTGCGGTGTGCGCGCCAGGTGGCGGTCACGTTGCAGCCCATCGCGTTGGTCGACAGGAAGAACACGTTGCCGTAGCCGCCCGTGCACAGCGCGACCGCGTCGCCGAGGAACGACTCGATCTTGCCGGTCACCATGTCGCGCGTGACGATGCCGCGCGCGACGCCGTCGACGGTGATCACGTCGAGCATCTCGGTGCGCGTGTGCATCTTCACCGTGCCGGCGTCGATCTGCTCCTCGAGCGCCTGGTAGGCGCCGATCAGCAGCTGCTGGCCGGTCTGGCCGCGCGCGTAGAACGTGCGCGACACCTGCGCGCCGCCGAACGAGCGGTTGTCGAGCAGGCCCGAGTACTCGCGCGCGAACGGCACGCCCTGCGCGGTGCACTGGTCGATGATGTTCACGCTCAGCTGCGCGAGCCGATAGACGTTGCTCTCGCGCGCGCGGAAGTCGCCGCCCTTGACGGTGTCGTAGAAGAGGCGCCAGACGCTGTCGCCGTCGTTCTGGTAGTTCTTCGCGGCGTTGATCCCGCCCTGGGCCG
>DASUME010000800.1:0-18190 GCA_036277895.1 Polyangiales bacterium | reverse complement strand
GCGTTTCAGGCCGCGATCACAGCCGTAGCAGAGAGCGCAGCGACACCTTTGCGTCGCGGGTTGAGGCCTTCCTGTATGCGCAGACGCGTCAGACCGCCAGCACGCGCACGAACACGTTCAGGGAAGGCTGAGGCTCGGCGGCGCCGAGGTAGCTGCCGGCCACGGGCGGTACGCTCTCGGGGTGCACGGCGTACGCCACCGCGATGTGCTCGCCGCCGGTGAGCACTCCCGCTGTGGGGTCGAAGCCCTTCCAGCCTGCCCCGGGCAGGAACACCTCGGCCCACGCGTGCGTCGAGCCGGAGCCCGTCTCGTTGGCGTAGCTGGTGTGGTAGCCGCTGACGAAGCGGCTGGCGAAGCCCAGCTGCCGGCAGGCGTCGCCGAACAGCGCGGCGTAGTCGCGGCACGAGCCACTGGCGCGGGCGATCGTCAGCGCGGGTGACTGCACCCCCTCCTCTTCGCGCGTCTCGTAGCGAAAGCCGTTCGAGATGGCTCGATTGAGCGACGACAGCACCGAGAGCGTGTCGTGGGATCCCGTGCCGTAGCCCTGCGCCGCGATCCACCCCGCCACCGCCGCCGCGTCCAGGGGCCAGGAGGGCCCGCGAAACGGCGTCAGGTCCAGCAGCTGCAGGTCGGAGTACTGGAACGGCATCGTGGCGGCGTAGGGCTCGAGCACGAAGTTGAACGGTGCCTCATCGTAGTGCTCCACGAGCACCTCGCTGAGGATGTGCAGCGAGCTGGTGGGCCCCTGGAAGCTGGCCACGGCGATCGAGTTGTCGAGCGGGTCGCGCTGCCAGTGCAGCTGCGGGAGCGGCTCGATCTCCAGGCGCGACGAGAGCACGCGCAGGTTGTGCCCTTCGCGCGGGCGCAGCATCAGGCGATGCGGGAGCAGCTGGACCGGCGCGGCGAACCGGTACTCCGTGAGGTGCTCGATACGCAGTCTGTGCACCACACTCCTTTACTCGCTGAACGACCGCGACGCACCGAGACGCTTCGAAGCGGGTGAGCGTCTGGACGAATCGAGCCATACTCGCCGCGTGCGAGACGAAGAAGTGGTCCAGATCGATGCCGTAGAACGGCCGTTGTCGCCCTCGGTGGTGTCACGCCTGCTGGGGCAACCTGCATTGCTCGACCAGCTGTTCAGTGTCGTGGTGCTGCTCGACGCCGACATGCGCTGCGTCTACGGGCGTGGCGAGCTAGCGGGACGGCGCGACGAGCAACTCGTGGGCGAAAACTTTCCGGATTTGCTCCCAGGGGAGTGCCACGCGCGCTTCCGCGATGCCTTTGCATGCATCCGCGACGGCGGCCCGGGCTCTACCGTCGAGTGTGGTGGCGACGAGGAGCCCTTGGGCCTGCACCTGAGCCTCCTCCCGAACGAACACTGGGTGCTGGTGTGCCGGACGGGCGCCGCCATGCACGAGCAGCGCGAGCGTACTGACCGGGACCGGCGTCGCCGCTACGCGCTCGAGGCGAGCGGCGTGGGCACCTGGAGCTGGGAGCGCTTCACGGACACGATCGCGTGGGACGACCGCCTGTGCCGGATCTACGGGCTGGAGCCCGGTCGCTCGCCTCGGGTCTACAACGACTACGTGGGCTACCTGCACCCCGAGGATCGGCCGCGCATCGAGGCCCAGATCGGGCGCTGCCTCGAGACCGGCGTGTACGAGGACTTCGAGCACCGGATCATTCGCCCCGACGGGGAGGTCCGCCACGTGTTCTGCCGGGGCGCCGCGGAGGTCAACGCGCGCGGCGAGGTGGTCGGCATGAGCGGCGGCATCTTCGACATCACGGATCGCAAGCGGCTGGAGGAACAGCTGCGCCACGTGCAGAAGATGGAGGCGATCGGCCAGCTCGCGGCCGGCATCGCGCACAACTTCAACAACCTGCTCAGCATCGTGTTACCCAACGCCGAGCTCTGCCGTCAGCACGCGCCGGAGTCGCTGCTGGTCCCGCTGGCGGACATCGAGCACGCGGCGCTGCGGGCCTCCGAGATGGTGCGCCAGCTGATGCTGTTCGCGCGCCACGAGGTCAGCTCTGCCAAGGGCGCGGTCGACATCAAGGCCGTCGCGGAGCGCACCTTTCACATCTGCCGCTCCACCTTCGACCGGCGCATCACGCTCGAGCTGTTCGTCGCCGACGACCTGCCGCCCGTGCACGCGCGCGCCGGCGAGATCGAGCAGGTGCTGCTCAACATCTGCATCAACGCGCGCGATGCGCTGGAGGGTGCACCGCGCGCCGATCCGCGCATCGAGATGCACGTGGAGCGCGGCAGCGCGAACATGGTGCGGATCCGGATCGCCGACAACGGCCCCGGCATCGACGACGCCACGCGCGTGCGTCTGTTCGAGCCGTTCTTCACCACCAAGGAGGTCGGCCACGGCACCGGGCTCGGCCTGGCGAGCGCGTACGGCATCCTGCTCGACCACCACGGCTCCGTACGCTGTCGCAGCACACCCGGCGCCGGCTCGGTGTTCATCGTCGAGCTGCCCGTCGCTTCCGGGGCCGTCGAGCCGAACCCGCCCGCGGGCGTCACGTCGGACAGCCGCGGCGACGAGACGATCTTACTGATCGATGACGAGCCCCTGGTGCGCAGGGCGTTGGCTGCCATGCTGGAGAACGCCGGCTTTCGTGTGCTCGAGGCGGGCGACGGGCGGGAAGGTCTGCAGACGCTGCAGCACACGTCGGCGGTCCAGCTCGTGGTGCTCGACCGCTCGATGCCGCACATGTCCGGCGACGAGCTGCTCCCCAAGCTGCGCGCGCTGCGCCCCGAGCTGCCGGTGATCGTGCTGTCTGGTCATCCCGGCACCGAGGCCGAGGTGGGCGGCCCCTTCGCCGAGATCGCCAAGCCACCGCGAAGCGCGACGCTGCTCGGCACGATCCGTAAGATGCTGGACGAAGCCTAGACGGCCACCGCGATGGGAACGGCGCGCGGCACCGGCGTCTCGCGCTCCAGCTCGACCGCGCCGAACTCGCGCTTGCTGAACAGGTTGGCGAAGCGCGCGAGCGTACGCTGCAGGGGGTTGGCTTCGGCGGCGAGCACGTTGGCCAGCTGCCCGGACTCCGTGTCGAGGCGCGCGGTGACGAGGCCGCGCTCTTCGTCGTTCCTGGCACTCAGGTACGAGACCGCGCTCCACCACACGCGCTCGCGGTAGAACTTGAGGCCGGCGCCCGCGAGCACTTCGTCGAAGCTGCCCGCGAGTGTGCCGAGCGCGAGCACCTCGCCGCCGTAGTCGCGCGTCAGCACCTGCTCGACCCGCGGCATCGTGTCGACCAGCACCGCGTTGACCTGGTCGTGATCGAACTTGCGGCGCGGCAACAAGAGGTGATCGCGGTTGTCGCCGAATTCGACCATGTTCAGATAGATGCCGTACGCCAGGTCGTAGTTGATGTGCGCGTTCAGGCCGAGCAGCAAGTCCTGCAGCACCGAGCCCTGGTCGCGCTCCGCGAGCCGATGCGCGGTCTTCCAAGCGCGCTCGCCGGGCCGTTCGTCCGTAGTCAGAGACTGGAAGTACAGCGCTCCGAACTTGCCCGCGAGCTTTCGGATCCACTGCACGTCGAAGAACAGCCGCGTCGTGTACGGGGGCTGTCGGTTCACCGCGGCGTGCATCGCGATGGTAATCAAATAGTAGGCGCGCAGGAAGATCGCACGCTGGTCGTGTTCACGATGGAAGTAATGCAATGCGTCACGCATCGCCTCCAGCGACTCGTCGATATCCTGCGGCCGATATGCCGTGATCTGCGCGTAGGTTGCCATCGAGGAGCTGATGATGAAGCGCGCGCTGGCAGCGAATCAACGGCAATCTGACCGCGTAGTGTCGCGCGCGTGCCACGAATGGGGTGATTGCTCAGCGCGCCGTGACGTCGTCGATCGCGACCGCGAACTCGCCGGCGAGTGAAGCGCCGCGGCTGATGATCACCTCTTTGTACCAGTGATACGAATCTTTAGGCACGCGGCGCTGCGACTCGTAGTCGACGTAGATCAGGCCGAAGCGCTGTTTGTAGCCGTCTTGCCACTCGAAGTTGTCCAGCAACGACCAGGCGAGGTAGCCGTCCACGCGAACGCCGTCGCGGATGGCGCGCCGCAGCTCGAGCAGGTGGCGGTGCATGTAGTCGATGCGTTGCGGATCGTGGACCTTACCGTCGAGGAAGATCTGGTCGCGCACGGGCAGACCGTTCTCGGTGATCCAGATCGGCAGGCCGTAGCGCTCGAAGTAGAAGCGCGGGCCGTAGTAGAGCGAGTCCGGCGTGATCGGCATCCAGTCGACGGCCGAGCGCGGGTACCCGGGTGGAAAGGGAAGGGTCTCGGGGTGACCGTCGGCGCCCGTGCGCACGGTCTCGGCACGGTAGACGTTGAGGCCGAGGAAGTCTGGCGGCTGCTTGATGTCTTCCCAGTCGGAGCTGGGGAAGCTCGGCATCTCGCTGCCGAACAGGCGCAGGCCGTCTTCGGGGTAGTGCCCGAACACGACCGGATCCGTCCACCAGCTAGCGCTCTGGTGCGAGCGATCGCGCACCGAGAAGGTCGCCGCGCGCGCGGCCTCGAGGTCGGCCTCGCGGTGCGGGCGCGCCAGCTGCGGCGTGGCGAGCACGTAGCCGATGCGCGCGCCGGGCACGGTGCTGCGCAGTGCACGCAGGGCCTTGCCGTGGGCGCGCATCGCGTTGTGGGCGGCCACCAGCGTGTCGCTGAAGTCGAGCTGCAAGCCGGGCGCGTGGATGCCGCTGCCGTAGCCGAAGCCGATGAAGCACTGCGGCTCGTTCTGCGTGACCCAGTGCTCGATGCGATCGCCGAAGCGTCTGCCGAGCAAGCTCGCGTAGTCCGCGAACCAGTCGGCCACGTCGCGGTTGACGAACCCGCCGCGCTGCTGCAGGGCCTGCGGCAGGTCCCAGTGAAACAGCGTGCAGGATGGCTGAATGCCGGCGGCGAGCAGCCCATCGAGCAGTTGGTCGTAGAACGCGAGCCCGGCCTCGTTGACCTGTCCGCGTCCCTCCGGCAGCACGCGCGACCAGGACACGCTGAAGCGATAGGCCTGGATCCCGAGCTCGCGCATCAGCGCGAGGTCTTCCTGGGAGCGATGGTAGTGGTCACAGGCGAGCTCGCCGGTGTGCCCTTCGTAGACCGCGCCCGGCCGCCTGGAGAACACGTCCCAGGTGCTCGGACCACGCCCGTCTTCGCGCGCCGCGCCCTCGATCTGGTAGGCCGCCGTCGCGGCTCCCCACACGAAGTCGGCAGGGAACACGCTGTCGCGGGCGGTGATCTTGCTCTCTGGCATGGCTGTTCCTGTCGAAGCTGGCTGCGACTCGGCGTTCGTGGTGTACTCGAGCACCCTTCGAGACTGGGCGCGGGAGCCAAGTCTGCGACAGAACATGAACTCCGTCAGCTCACACGCGCAGCCCGATCGCATTCCCCTGGCCCAGCTCGCGGCGTACGGAGCGGGCGGCATCATCCCGATCGCGCTGTTCAACGTCGCGGGCGTGCTGGTGGGCCTGATGGGCAACATCAGCCTTGGCCTGAGTGCGTTCTGGCTCGGCGTGATCCTGGTGGTGCCGCGGATCTGGGATGCCGTGATCGATCCGGTGATCGGGCACCTGTCGGACAACACGCGCACACGCTGGGGGCGCCGCCGGCCCTACCTGCTGCTCGGTGGCCTGCTGGTGGCGTTCTTCTTCGTGGTCATGTGGTGGATCCCGAAGGGGGAGACCATTCGCGGCTGGTTCCCGAGCGAGGCCGGCTACCAAGCCTTTCAGCTCGGCTACATCCTCGTCTTCCTGACGCTGTTCTTCACGTCGGTGACCCTGTTCGAGATCCCGCACGGCGCGCTGGGCATGGAGATGACCTCCGACCCGCACCAGCGCACGCGCCTATTCAGCGCCAAGAGCTTCGTCGGCAACCTGTTCGCGATGAGCACCCCGTGGCTGCTCGTGCTCGCGAACATGGAGGTCTTCAAGGGGCCGCTCGGCAACGAAGCCGACGGCATGCGCTACGTCTCGATGCTGGTGGCCGCGGTGCTGGTGCCGCTCTCGTTCTGGTCGTTCTCGGTCTTGCGCGAGCCCAAGTTCGTGACCCTGGAGCAGAAGGAGAAGACGCCGTTCTGGCCGGACATGAAGCGCACCGTGCGCAACCTGGACTTCGTCATGCTCACGCTGACCGTGTTCACGTTGTCGATGGGCTTCAACTTCGTGCAGCTGCTCGGCGCGTACATCCCGATCTACTACGTGTTCGGCGGCGACAAGGCCGCGGGCGCGATGCTGCTCGGGGTCAACGGCACCGCCTGGGCGATCACGGGCTTGCTCGCCGTGTTCCCCCTGAACTGGATCAGCCCGAAGCTCGGCAAGCGCAACACGCTGGTGGTGGCGATCCTGCTGATCACGCTGGCCCAGCTGCTGAAGGTCGTCTGCTACGACCCGGACCATCCTTACCTGATCGTGATCCCGACCATCCCGCTGTCGATCGGAATGCTGTTCTTCTTCACCCTCGGCTCTTCGATGGTGGGAGACGTGTGCGACGAGGATGAGCTGCAGACGGGCTCGCGCTCGGACGGCGCCTTCTATTCGGTGTTCTGGTGGTTCGTCAAGACCGGCACGGCGCTCGCGAGCCTGATCTCGGGGGCGCTGATCGTGTACACGCTGTTCGACGAGAGCCAGGTGACCAAGGTCGACCAGCTGCTCGGCAGCGTGCGCGACATCCGCGCGCTGATCGTCGCTCCGCTCACCGTCGAGGGCGTCGGGGAAGACGGGCCGGACCTGGTCGTGGCCACGAAGAAGCAGCTCGCCGATGCGCTGCAGGAGACGACCGCGTACGCGACGTACCTCGACAGCGAGGCGGTCAGCGCTCTGTACGAGGGCCTGGAGGGCACGGAGCGGCGCGGGACCATCGTGCCGGCTTCGTTCGCGGTGAAGGGTGTGCTGGTCGAGTTGCTGCGCTTTCCTTGGCGTGTGGACGCGCTGCGCGCCGACGCGGACCCGAAGCAGGTGCGCGTGCTCAAGCGTGAGATCCAGAACCTGCGTGCGCGCGCGAAGCTGGAGATCACGCGCGTGCACGCCGTCGAGCTGCGCGTCTACTTGCAG
Source organism: Polyangiales bacterium (assembly GCA_036277895.1). Taxonomy (GTDB): domain Bacteria; phylum Myxococcota_A; class Polyangia; order Polyangiales; family DASUME01; genus DASUME01. The sequence goes on along the minus strand of DASUME010000800.1, from coordinate 11,131 downwards.
TCGAGGGCGGCGAGTGGCGACAGCGCAGAGCACTACCGGGAGCTCGCCGACGCGAGCAAGGAGATCGGCGCCACGCTCGCGCACATGACCGAGGCGCTGGCGCCCGAGAAGCTTCAAGCCGAGCTGGTGGACGTCACGCGCGCGCTCGCCGCGCTCAGCCAGCAGTCGCCGTACACGTTGTTCCGCATGCGGTCGATCGAGATCGGCTTGCCGCTCGTGGCGTGCCTGTTCTCGCTGCTGTTCGTGCTGCGCTACCGCCTGACCGAGGGGCGCAGCCGCGAGATCAAGGACCAGCTCGCGCAACGCCACGCTGAGGGCGCAGCTCCAACCCTCCATGAAGGTCCGGCACAATGAAGGTCCAGAACTCGCTCGGGCTCGTGTTCTCGTTCTCGGATAGCGGCTCGCTGCAGAGCATCGACGCCGATCCGATCCGCATCAGCATGACGGCGTCGTCTGTGTTCGCGCGCGCGGGCGCCAACCTGTACCTGCGCAAGCGCGGGAGCGAGCTCACGTACACGCCGCTGCTGGGTCCACACGCGCGCGTGCGCGCGTCGGAAGCGGGGTTCGAGGCCACGGGCAGCTGGCAGGGGCTCGATTACGCGTGTGCGTTGCAGCCGGCGTCGGCGCAGCTCGCGTGGCAGTGGCGCGTGCGCGTCACGAGCCGGCTCGAACACCCCGTCGAGCTCGACCTGCTCTACGTGCAAGACGTCGGTCTGAAGACCAAGTCGTCCGGTCTCACCAACGAATACTACGTGAGCCAGTACCTGGAGCGGCGTGTGCTCGAGGACGCGCGCCACGGCAGCGTGATCTGTTGCCGTCAGAACATGGCGGAGGCGGGCGGCCATCCGTGGCTGCTGCTCGCCTCCGTGAACGGAGCCGTCGCGGCCAGCACGGACGGCTCGCAGTTCTACGGGAGCACGTTCCGCGCGACGGGTGAGCCCGAGGCGCTGCGTGCGGACAGGCTGCAGGGGGAGCTCTCGGGCGAGGCGTCGGTGGTGGCGCTCCAGGAGCGGCCCTTCGTGCTCGATGCTGCGCAGTCCCATACCAGCACCTTCGTCGCGAGCTACTCGCCCGACCATGCGCAGGCTTCGAGCGAAGCCGATCTGGAGCGACTGCCCGAGCTCGTGGGCGCGTTCTCCGAGGCCGCTGCCAGCGGTGTCGAGGCTGCCTCCGAGAGTGTTCGCTTCCAGAGCGCGCGCCTGCTGCCCGTCGAAGATCTGACCCAGGCCGAGCTGGAGGAACACTTCGGCAGTGCGTGGCGCCACGTGGAGCGCGACGACGGCTTGCTCTCGTTCTTCACGGACGGACCGCGCCACGTGGTCTTGCGCGCGAAGGAGACGCGGGTCGACCGTCCGCACGGACACATCATGCAGGCCAACGCCGGCCTGGTGCCGGACGAGAGCGTGATGTCGACGACCGCGTTCGCGTGCGGCGTCTTCCACTCGCACCTGACGCAGGGCAACACCAACTTCAACACGCTGCTGTCCGTCTGCACCCAGCCCGCCGCATCCAGCCTGGAGGGCCAGCGGATTCTGCTGCAGCGCGAGGACGGCGAGTACCTGCTCGGGGTGCCCTCGGCCTTCGCGATGGAGCTCAACGCGTGCCGGTGGCTCTACAAGTTCGGCAGCAGCTTGCTCGAGGTCCGCAGCTGGACGTCTCCGCGCGCGCCGCTGGTTCATCTGCAGCTGAAGGTCTTGCGTGGCGCGCCCGTGCGCTTCTCGCTGACCCATCAGTTCGATTCCCTGAACGGCTGGACCCTCCAGGCCGGTGCTGCAAACGAGCTCATCGCCACGCCGCGTGCAGACAGCATGCTGGCAGGAGAGTTTCCGAACGCGCAGTTCCGACTGCTCGTGGATGGCCCTTCGCGTAGCTACGAGACCGAGCGGACGTTCGTGCTCGAGGTGCCGGCGGTCTCCACGTTCCGCATGAGCTTCGTCGGCGAGGTCACCGGTCCGGCCCAGGCACGTCCGCAGAATGCGGACTCCGACCGTGTGGAGGCGGAGTCGGCATGGAGGGATCTCAGCCGCAACCTCGTGCTGGGTGGCCCGGCCGAGATCTCGGCCATCGACACCACGCTGCCGTGGTTCGGCGCGAACGCTCTGATCCACTTCCTCACGCCTTACGGCCTGGAGCAGTTCAGCGGCGCGGCCTGGGGCACGCGCGACGTGTCGCAGGGGCCGATCGACTTGCTGCTCTGCCAGGAGAAGTTCGAGGAAGCCAAGCAAGTGCTTCGCATCCTGTTCTCGCGACAGAATCAGGACGGCGGCTGGCCGCAGTGGTGGATGTTCGACAGCTACCGCGACATCCGCGCGGACAGCGCCCACGGCGACGTGGTCTATTGGACCATCCTCGCGCTCTGCAGCTACCTCAAGACCAGCGGCGACTTCGCGTTCCTCGACGAGGCGCTGCCTTACTTCTCGGGCGAGGAGGCCAGCCCGGTCTCCGAGCACGTGGACCGGATCCTCGAGCTGGTGGTCGACTCGTTCGTGCCCAACACGGCGTTGGTCCAGTTCGGCGGCGGCGACTGGAACGACTCGCTGCAGCCGGTGAGTGACGAGCTCACCCGCCGCCTGATCTCGAGCTGGACCGTGCAGATGTCTTACCAGGCGATCTGCGACTACCGCGAGGTGTGGGAGCGCGCCGGCAACGCCGCCAAGGCGAGCGAGCTGCAGGCTCTGGCGACGCGCATCCACGCAGACTTCAACCGTCACCTCGTGAAGGACGACGTGGTCGCCGGATACGGTCTGGTGCGGGGCGAGGAGATCGACGTCCTGTTGCACCCGAGCGACGAGACCACCGGCGTGCACTACAGCCTGCTGCCGATGAACCGCGGGGTGATCAGCGGCGCGTTCTCCAAGCCGCAGGCCGAGGCGCACCTGCAGCTGATCGAGCGCCACCTCAAGGGGCCCGACGGCGCGCGCCTGATGGACCGCCCGCTGCGCTACCAGGGCGGCCCCCAGACGATCTTCCAGCGCGCCGAGAGCAGCACCTATTTCGGGCGCGAGATCGGGTTGATGTACGTGCACGAGCACCTGCGCTACGCCGAGTCGCTGTCGCGCATGGGCCGCGCCGAGCCGTTCCTGCGCGCGCTGCGCCAGGCCATCCCGGTCGACTACCAGGAGCTCGTGCCGCAGGGCGATCTACGCCAGGCCAACTGCTACTACAGCAGCTCCGACGTGCTGTTCCGGAGCCGCTACGAAGCGGACGAGCGCTACGCCGAGGTGATCGCCGGCAAGCTGCCGCTCAGGGGCGGCTGGCGCGTGTACTCGAGCGGCCCCGGCATCTACATCGCGATCGTGGTCACGCGCTTGCTCGGGCTACGCACCGAGTATGGCGATCAGATCCTCGACCCGGTGCTGGCGCCCTCCCTGAACGGCCTGACCGCCGCGCTGAAGCTCCACGGGCGCGCCGTGACTTTCCACTATCGCGTCCAGGGCCCTGGCTTCGGTCCGCAGTCGCTCACGATCAACGGCAAAGCGACCCCATTCGAGCGCGAAGCCAACCCCTATCGCGAGGGCGGCGCAGTGCTGAAGCTCGCGCGTTTCCTCGCCCTGCTCGACGCAAACGAGAACACGGTCGAGCTCGTGGTCTGAATCGGTCATCAGGCGTCTGATTGCCCCGGTCCTCGACCTGGGTCACTTTCGCGCAAACGGACACTCCATGTTCTGCTCGCGCGCGGGGAAACTGCGCGCTTCGACCGGCACCATGCGTATACCTGAATCACTGAGCGCTCTCCTCGATCACGGCATCATCGAGGGCGTGCTGCGCCCGCTCATGAGCGGAAAAGAAGCCCAGATCTACCTGATCGAGTCGGGCGGCGAGCAGCGCGTGGCGAAGATCTACAAAGACTCGCAAGACCGCACGTTCCAGAACCGGGCGGACTACACAGAGGGGCGCAAGGTCCGCAACTCGCGCGACCAACGTGCGATGGGCAACCGTTCGAAGCACGGCCGCGCGCAGAACGAGGCCGCCTGGAAGACCGCCGAGGTAGACATGATCTACCGCCTGCGCGCCGCCGGCGTGCGCGTGCCGGAGCCGTACAACTACATCGACGGCGTGCTGATCATGGAGCTGGTCAGCGATGTCGACGGGTTCCCGGCGCCGCGGCTCGGAGACGTCACCTTCGAGCCGGAAGAGGCCACGCGCATCTTCCACGCCCTGCTCGCGGAGGTGGTGCGCATGCTCTGCGCCGGCGTGGTGCACGGCGATCTCTCGGACTTCAACGTGCTGCTCAGCGAGACCGGCCCGGTGATCATCGACTTTCCGCAGGCGGTCGATGCGGCGAGCAACCAGAACGCCCGCAAGCTGCTGCTGCGCGACGTCGACAACCTGCATCGCTTCCATGCCAAGTTCGCGCCGGAGGTGCCGGCGCTGCCCTATGCGCAGGAGATGTGGGACCTGTACCAGCGCAACGCGCTCTCGCCGGACTCGCGGCTCACGGGCAAGTTCGGCAGCGGCAAGAGGGTGGTCAGCACCGAGGCGGTGCTCGGCTTGATCGCGGATGCCGATCACGACGAGCGACGCCGGCGCGAGAAGCTCGGCACCCGGGCGCGAGGCCCGGCCCCGCAGCCGCCTCCGCCGCGAGCCGAAGCGCGTGCGCCGCAGCCGCGACAGGAGAGGCCGAACCAGGCCCCACGCCAGGAGCAGCGCCCCCACGCGGACAACCGCCAGCAGCCGCGCACGCAACAACACCCCCGCGCGCAACAACACCCGCGCGCGCAGCAACAACCCCGCGCGCAGCACGAGCCCCGCGCGCAGCAGCAAGCTCGCGCCCAGCACGAGCCTCGCGCCCAGCACGAGCCCCGCGCGCAGCAGCAAGCTCGCGCCCCGCACGAACCTCGCGCGCAGCAGCAAGCTCGCACCCAGCACGATCGCGCACCGCGCGCCGACGCGCAGGTCGCATCCAAGTGGGGCAGGGTCGAAGACCGCCGCCCCGCGCGCGAGCTCGCCCCGGCGCGCGCGCCAGCCCAGGATCGCACGGCGCCCCTCGACGGCCCGCTGTTCGAAGGCGATGACCGTTCGCGTCGCGGCCGCCGCTGACCGGTGCCGGTCCGGTAGCCCCGCGGCGCGCGTCGGCGTAGGGTCCCCTCGTGATCTATCCCTACGACAACGAGACCCAGACCCGCTGGGACCGCGGCGAATTCAAGGCGCAGCTCATGCAGCGCAACACGACGCGCCCGCTCGGGTTCTGCGACGGCACCGCCGAGGACGAGCGCGAGCTGCTCGCCCAGGCCGAGTCGGAGGGCGCCGAGGACGTCAAGATCAGCAAGCGCGTGCTCAAGTCGCAACGCGAGATCTGGACATTGGACGCGGCGCCTGAATGAGTCGCCACGTCTTCTACAGTCTGCACTACGACAGAGATCGCGCGCGTGCGGAGCTCGTGCGCAAGCTCGCCGGTCTGGTGCCCAACAACGAGCTGAAGCCCAACGAGTGGGCCACGCTGCGCCGCACCGGCGACTTCGCCTTCAAGCGCTGGTTCGAGCAACAGACGCGCGGCCGCTCTTGCACGATCGTGCTGATCGGTGCCGAGACCACGACGCGCGAGTGGGTGCGCTACGAGATCGCGCGCTCGTGGCAGCTCGGGCTCGGCCTGCTGGGTGTGCACATCCATAACCTCCTCGACGACCGCGGTACGCAGAGCAGCAAGGGCGAAGACCCGTTCGCCGAGGCCGGCCTGGGCGCGAACGCGGCTCTGGTCCGTACCTACGATCCCCCGGAGCAGGACGGCAAGCTCGCGTACCGCTTTATCGCCGACAACCTGGCGCGCTGGGTCGAAGACGCCGTGGCCACGCGCAAAGCACAGCCCTAGCTCGCAAGCTCGCGGGGCTTTCGGTCCCCCTCCGCGGGCACACTCTACGTAGGTTGAATATGGAGCGCGAGCTCGAGACGGTGGAGCGCGAGCTCCAGGAGGCGCGCACGCGCTTCGAACTGGCGCTGATCGCGGGCGAAGTTGGCACCTTCGTCTGGGAGGTCGGCAGCGATCGGGTGTACGGCGACCGCAACTTTGCCGTGCTGTTCGGGGTTGCAGGGCCGGAGGTGGTGGCGCCCTTGGCCGACTTCATGGCCGCGATCCATCCGGATGACCGCGAGGCCACGGCAGCGGCCATTCAGCGCACCCTGGAGACGGGCGCCGACTATCGTACGGAGTATCGCATCGTAAGCGGCGACACGACGCGCTGGGTCAGCGCGCGGGGCCGCCTCGAAGCGCGCACCGACGACAAGCCGCGGCGCTTCGCGGGCGTGTTGCTCGACATCACCGAGCGCAAGCAAGCCGAGCAAGCGCAACAGCGGCTGGCGGAGCGCTACGCGCACCACACCAGGCTGTTCGATGGCATCGCCTCCACGACGCCAGACTTCATCTACATCTTCGATCTGAGTGGACACTTTCTGTACGCGAACCGTCGTCTGCTCGAGGTCTGGGGCAAGACCTTCGACGAGGCGATCGGACGCAGTCTGTACGAGCTCGGTTACCCGGACTGGCACGCCGAGATGCACCTGCGCGAGATCGCGCAAGTGATCGCCACCAAGAAGCCGATCCAGGGCACGGTCCCGTTCACGGGGGGCAGCGGCATTCACGGCATCTACGAGTACATCTTCACGCCCGTGCTCGGCAAGCGCGGAGAGGTGGAGGTGATCGCGGGCACCACGCGCGACGTCACCGAGCGCAACCGCACCGAGACGGCGCTGCGCGAGGGTCGCGAGGCGCTCGAGATCGCGTTGATGGCGTCGGAGACCGGCACCTTCCGCTACGACCTCATTCACGGCGAGCTGGTGGGCTTCGATGACGGCCTGCGCCGCTTGGTCGGTCTGGGTCCTGACGAGAAGCTCGACCGGGAAGACTTGCTGGCGCGCATCCACGCGGAAGATCTGCCCGCCGTGACAGCTGCCATCGCGCGCACCGTGCATGAGGCCGTGGACTTCGAGCTGGAGCTCCGCGTGGTGTTGCCGAACGAAGGAACACGCTGGTTGTTCGCCCGTGCCAAGGTCGTGAGCGACGAAGCGGGCAAGCCGCGTCACGTCGTCGGCGCGTGCACCGACATCACGCGGCGACGGCAGTCCGAGCTGGCGCGCGAAGCCTTGCTGGAGGCGGAGCGCAAGGCGCGCGAGGAAGCCGAGCTGGCGAGCCGCTTGAAGGACGAGTTCCTGGCTACGCTGAGCCACGAGCTGCGCACGCCCCTCAATGCGATCCTGGGCTGGTCGCAGATCCTACGCCGCCGCAGCAGCGAGGACGAGCGCTTGCGCGAGGGCTTCGGCATCATCGAGCGCAATGCGCGCGTGCAGGTGCAGCTGATCGAAGACCTCCTCGACATGAGCCGCATCGTCGCCGGCAAGCTCCGCCTCGACGTGCAGCCCGTGGACCTGCGCGAGGTCATTCGGGCCGCGCTCGAGTCCGTCGCGCCCGCGGCCGAGGCCAGGAGCGTGCGCGTGCAGACGGTGCTCGATTCGCACGCCGGGCCCGTGCGTGGTGACCCGGCGCGTCTGCAGCAGATCGTGTGGAACCTGCTCGCGAACGCGATCAAGTTTACGCCCAAGGGTGGGCGCGTGACGGTCGCGCTCGAGCGCATCAGCTCGCACGTCGAGATCTCGATCTCCGACTCCGGCATCGGCATCGCGCCCGACTTCCTGCCGCACGTCTTCGAGCGCTTCCGGCAGAGTGAAGGCGGCTCCACACGTCGGCACCAGGGCCTCGGGCTCGGGCTCGGCATCGTCAAGAGCTTGGTCGAGATGCACGGCGGCCACGTGCGCGCGAGCAGCGCCGGCCTCGGTGAGGGCGCCAACTTCACGGTCGAGCTCCCGCTGATGGTCACGCGCCCGAGCGAGCACCCGCGCAAGCTCCCCACCCGCTCGACCTGGGACCACGAGCAAGAGCACCACGACGACCGCCTGCTGGAAGGTGTGCTGGTGCTCGTGGTCGACGACGAGCCCGATACGCGCGAGCTGCTCGCGCATGTGCTCGCCGAGTGCAGCGCCCGCGTGCTCACCGCCGCCAACGCCGCCGAAGCCTACCGGCTGCTCCAGGTCGAGCACCCCGATGTCTTGCTCAGCGACATCGGCATGCCCGACGAAGATGGCTACTCCCTGATCCGTCGCGTGCGCGAGCTTCCCGCCCGCGACGGCGGGGACACGCCATCGATCGCGCTCACCGCGTTCGCGCGCTCCGAAGACCGGCGCCGCGCGCTGATCGCGGGCTTCCAGTCGCACCTCGCCAAGCCCGTCGAGCCCGCCGAGCTCGTCGCCGTCGTCGCGAGTGTGGCCGGCGCCATCCCGCGGCAGGTGACCACGACCTGACTGTTTACGGTCTCGGCGCCAGCGTGCGCGCGAAGAAGCGCCACATCAGCTCGGCCGCATCTTCGTACTTCGCGCCGCCGCCGTACTGAAGCAGCAGCCACGGCCCCGTGTAGGGCGCTCCGGCCCAGCCGTGGCTCATGTCGCGCAGTGTGCACATGCCGACCTCCTGCCCGGCCGGGCAGCCGCGGTTCCACTCGCAGACGCCGTTGCGGATGGGCTCGCAGCGCGTGTCGTTCGAGCAGCCGTTGCGCTCGACCCAGGTGTCGTGCGCCTCCTGCCCACAGCTGTACCGGATCAGCGAGTCGTCATCGCCATGGATGGTCAGCACCGGCACGGGCTTCCCGGGGCACGGGCCTTCGTAGGTACCGGCCGAGTGAGCCGCGACCGCGCGCACCATGTCGCGCCCGTGGCAGCCGACGTGGTTCGCGAAGTAGCCTCCCATCGAGAAGCCCGCCACGAAGACGGCATCGATGCGCTGCTCCTGCTGCGTCGCGGTGATGATTGCCCGCAGGAAGCCGAAGTCGTCCTGCGTCTTCATCGCCGCCACGCGCGCGCCCGCGCCGCACACGTGCTCGCCGACGTACCAGGGCGCGCCCAGCACGCCCTTCGCGAACACGACCACGAACTTCTCGCGCTCCGCGATCTGCTTCCAGCGCGTCAGGTGCTCCATCGTGCCGTCCGACATCGAGTAGCCGTGATGGATCGAGACCAGCGGCACGGGGCTCTGCTCGTCGAGCCCCGACGGAATGTACAGGCGGTAGCTGCGCTCCGTGTCGCCGACCGCGACCGTGCGTGCGCTGGCCTCCCGCGCGGTCTCCGCCGCGGTCTGGTCCTGCTCGCTGCCGGCTCCGATCGGACATTGCTCGTGTAGACCCGGGTTCAGAACCCTCCGATGACTGCCACAAGCACTGAACAGAAAGACCAATAGAGCCGCATGACGAGCCGGTACGCGCACAATCACATTAGTCTACGTCAGCGCCGAATGCCGAGCACGGTGCAGACCGTGGCCGTGCACACGGAGCTTCAACACGCGCGTGAGAACGGCTTACGATTGCGTGTGTCCCAAGGCAGCAAGGCGCAGGTGGTGTCCTTCGAGCTCAAGGTGCTCGATCGCGAGCCCGGCAAGTTCGTGTTCAGCAGCTGGGGCAACATCAGCTTCTTCTTCTGGACCGCGCCCGCGAGCTTGGCCTCCGTCGAGCGCCTGCGCGTCGCGACCGAGCCGCTCTATCAGGAGCATGCCCGCGGCGTCTCCAACGTTCACGTGGTGCAGGCGAACACGGGCATCCCGCCCGCGGACGTACGCGAGCAGCTGGTCGCGCTCATGCGCAGCCGCGCGCAGCAGCGCGCTGCGCTCGCGGTCGTGCCCGCGGGGTCGGGGTTCTGGGCCAGCACGCTGCGCAGCTTCGTGACGGGCATGCGGCTGGCATCTCCGCGCTCGTTCGACCTCGGCGTGTACGCCACGCTCGCCCAGGCCTCGGAGTGGTTGCCGGAGCGACACCGCGAGAAGACCGGCGTACGCGTGGACCCGGAGAGCCTGCTGCGCGCGCTGCAGCGCACGGAAGCGCTGGCCTACGCTCACGATCGCGAACAGACTTTTCACCCGCGATGACACTCTGCAACGCAGTCGCGTTTGCCGCGGCCCGTCGCGAGCTCGTACCGCCTGGCTGGTCGCTTTTGACACGCGAATTGGGACGCTGACCGTGGCAGCATCGCCCTCCTCAAAGAGGGGTGGTCAAATGAAGCGTTTTACGATTCGCAGCGGCGCGCTCGCGTGCGCGATGTTCGCGTGGACGTCGTGTGCGGAGGACGGCGGCGCAGAGGAAGAGGCGGCGCTCGCGCTGCAGGAGCAAGCGGTCGAAGCCGATACCGCCGCCAAGAAGCCCGACGACAAGAAGTCGATCGAGCGTGGCCGCGAGCTGTGGATCAAGGAGACCTTCGGCGGTGAGAAGTTCTTCTCGCTGATCATGCCGAAGCCGCCGTTCTCGCTCGTGCTCGGCCTCGACGTGATGTTGAAGTCGACCCGCGCCACGCGCTTCACGGACTGGGGTGTGGTGAACGATCCGGACTGCACGCCGGGAGACGCGAGCACGTTCGGCTTCGACAAGTGCAAGGACGCCAACTCGGCCGGCGTGGTCGGCGTGCGCAAGTTCCCGAACCCTTCGTTCGACAGCACGCAGCCCGCGTCCACCGCCAACCCGCCCGTGCTGCTGGGGGTCGCTTGCGCAGGCTGCCACGCCGGCCTCGATCCGCAGAACCCGCCCGCGAACCCGAACGCGCCCAAGTGGGACAACATCCATCTTACGACCGGCAACCAGTACGACCAGATCGGGAAGATCTTCGCCGCGCACCAGACGCCTGACAGCCCGCGTTATCAGGTCTTCAGCTCGTGGGCACCGGGCACCGCGGACACGACCGCGATCGAGAACGACGGCATCAACAACCCCGGCACGATCACGCAGTTCTACGAGTTCGACAAGCGACCGTACTTCGAGCACCACCTCAACGGTGTGCTCGCGCGTCAGCATCGCGCAGGGCAGGGCGGCGAGGATGACGTGGGCTGCGAGCTGGCGACGCAGCGCGTGTACTTCAACATCGGCATGTGCGCGGCCGAGTGCATGATCCCGCACCTCGGCAACGGGCAGAGCCCGATCGACCTGGCCCAGTGCGAGCGCGACTGCGCCGACTACCGGCGCGCGAAGACCGGCTCGGTGGACGTGTGCGCGTTCATCAACGACCTCAAGTCGACGCCGGCTCCCCAGCTGGAGAAGGCTCCAAAGGGCAAGGACTTCCTGGACAAGAAGGCCGTCGCACGCGGCGAGCAGGTGTTCCAGGCGCAGTGCGC
>DASUME010000799.1:0-17675 GCA_036277895.1 Polyangiales bacterium | reverse complement strand
CTGCCAGTACTTGCCCCGCGCTTAAGGCTCGCGGGGGACCAGCACACGTAGGCTCTTTGGCAGGCAGCGGACGGTGATGGGGGTGACGTCGGCGTCTTCGCCGTCGATCATGACGCGCTTCTCGGGCTTGGCGTCGATGCGCACTTCCTTGGTGCGGAAGTGGCCGATGTTGTCGCGCTCGGCGGCCTGCTCGCGCAGCGCGCTGGTGGCGAGGTGGAAGCTGGTCAGCACGGCGTCGGCGAAGCCCTTGATCGCGACCAGCGTGACGTCGAGCATGCCGTCGTCGTGCTCCACCTTGTTGCCCTGTGCGAGCAGCGTCCAGGGCGGCGCGATGTTGGCGACCGTGACCGAGTTCGCCTCCGCCGTGAGGCTCTGTCCGTCGGCCTCGATGGTGACCGTGAACAGGTCGTTGGCGAGCATGCGGTCGACCTCCTCCAGCACGTAGGCGAGCGCACCCAGGCTCTTCTTGCGCTCGGGGTCGACATCGATCACCGCCTCCGCGTGCACGCCGATGGTCGCCATCAGCAGCGAAGGGCGGCCGTTGACCTCCGCGCTGTCGATCACGGTGCTGTGACCGTCCGCGATGATCTTGCAGGCGACCTCGAGGTCGTGCGGCACGCCGAGCCGACCGCCGATCGAGTTCGCGGTGCCGCGCGGGATGATGCCGAGTGTCAGCTCGGTGTTGCCGACCAACGCGCTCGCCACCGCCGACACCGTGCCGTCACCGCCGCTGGCGATCAGCAGCTCGGCGCCCTCCGCGACCGCCTCCCGCGCCAGGTCGCCGGGGTTCTGTCCCTCGCCCACGAGCTTGACGCTCAGGTCGTGGAGCGCCGACAGCAGCTCCTTGGCACGCTCCAGGTCTTGTTCGTTCGCGCTGCCGCCGCCGGGGCTGTGGATCAGGGTCGCCTTCATCCGCCGACTGTGCCACGCGTCACGGGCGGTGGAGGGTAGAAGCCTTCGATCGTGTACTCGCCGTTCGCGTGTTTGACCGGCACCGGCAGGAACTCTTCGTCCGGCGGAGTCTGCGCGGCGAGGTGCGGGTAGTACTCGAACAGGCCAGGTCCATCGAACTGGTGACCGCGCATACCGAGCTCGGTCCAGCGAAACGCGCGCAGGTGCAGCATCATGATGTCGTAGCGGAACAGCGAGAGCGCCCAGAGCTGCGTCGCGTCCGTGGTCTGCGCGGCGCGCGCGGCGGCCGTCTCGGGGTGCTGCAGCATGGTGCGGAACGCGTCGCGTCCATCGAGCACCACCTCGTGCAGGAACATGTGGTAGCGGAAGTTGCTCTTCATCTCGATCTTGGGCGTTTGGTCCGCGAAGTGATGGCGCTCGGTGGCGAGGCGCACGAGCCAGGCGAAGCGCTCGAGCAGGCGCTCGTGCCGCGCCAGGTGCGACATCCCATAACGATCGAGCAAGCCGTGCGCTCGCTCGTGGATCTTCGTCCAGTCGCCGCGGTCCTGCGCCAGCATGGGCACGATGTCGCGCCAGAACTCCTCGACGTCCGCGCGTGTGATGTCCGAGTTTTGAATCGCGGCCTCGTCCGGATCCATGCCCGCGCGCCAGGCTTTGCCGATCTCGATCAGCGGCAAGGCGCGCCGGCGATAGTCGATGAAGTCGGGATGGAACAGCTCGGGCACCGGCAGCGCGACCTCGTCCGGCCAGCTCTCGATCGTGCGTGCGGGCACCGTGGTGCCGACGCGGCGCACGTGCCACCAGTGCCCGGTCTGCTTGCGATCTTCGAGGCTGGTGGGCGTCATCAACACGGTGCTGATGCGGATCCACTTCGGCGCCGCGTCCGGGAACGGATTGACCGCGAACGAGTCCACGAACAGCTTCTCGTTGCGCAGCAGCTTCTGCTGCACGCGGTCGAGCCAGCTGCTGCGCGTGTACGAAGAGTACGGGTTGCCGTCTCCGATCACGGAGCCGAACAGGCTGCCGTCGAAGATGCACGCGTTCGCGTAGTAGAGGCCCTGGTCGAGGCGCGGATGGTGCGGCGCGACGAACGGCGCCTTGCTGGTCGCGAACGTGGGCATGAAGCGGTAGCCGTACTGCTTCCAGGTCTGGCCGTCGTCGCTGCCCTCGAAGATCGGCACCAGGCGCATCGGCGGCTGCGAGTAAGGCGGGAACACGCCGTAGCCGTTGGCGACGCGGAACGGCGCCACGAAGCGGAAGAACTGGATCAGCGCGCGCACGAGCGGCTTGTTCCAGGCCGCGTTCTCCCAGGGCCAGTGCACCCAGGTGCGCGTCACCCACGAGTTGAACAGGAAGTACGGCATGCTGACGAAGAACAGCAGCGCCATCGACAGGTGGATCGCGAGGTCCGGCCAGTGCGCCGCGCTGGTGGCCCACGGCTCGAGCTTGATGTCGAAGATCGAGGAGCTCACGTCGAGCAGGCAGGTGCAGATCAACACGTAGCCGAGGTTGAAGTAGCCCCAGTTGCCGGTGATGTGGATGCCGATCATCAAGCCGCACAACAGCGCCCACGCGATCAGCCGCGGCAGGCCCGCGAAGAAGCCCATCGCGGGCGCGATGATCTCGGCGGTGAACATGAAGTAGAGCGACGCCCGCAGCAGCCAGCGCGGCGAGTGGAACGCGAACCAGGCCAGCGGGGTGGGCATCGGCAGCCACACGAAGAAGCCTTGCAGGAACAGCTTGTCTTCCTTCTTGGTGCCGATGAACTTGAGCTTGCCGAAGCCGAGCATCAGCCGCAGCACGAGCCAGCGGAACATGAACGCGACCGTGGGCAGCGGCAGGTGCGTGGCCGTGAGCGCCGGCAGCCCGTGCACGAGCGGCAGGAACAGCACCAGGAAGCCCACCTCCTGCAGCATGGTGTCCCAGGGAAAGATCAGGCCTGCAGGCTCGAACGACAGCCAGATGAACCAGGCCAGCCCCAGCGCGATGTAGCCGGCGGGCCCGCCGTAGATCGCCACTGCGCCGCACAGCATGCCGACCAGCGGCATGGCGTGGATGAAGCTGTCGCTCTGGCTGATCCACATCACGCTCGGGTTGTCGAAGAAGCGCCGGATGCCCGGGTAGTCGCGACGTACCTGTGCGAGGCGTGGCGCCAGCGGGATGATGCCGGTGGAGGCCAGCGTCAGCGAGACCTGCGGCTTGAGCGCCGCGAAGGCGATGATGTACAGGATGCCGACGAAGCGCGGGATCAGGCCCCAAACCAGCTCGGGCTCGGGCAGCAACAAGCTCACGTCCATGCGCCGCACCTTACTACTGGCGCAGGCCTTTGTGCGCGTTTGGCCGCGCGAGATTTAGCCGTCGCTGGCGACGTCGCTGGCGCGCAGCTGCTCGGGCTTGGGCCCACCCAGCCACGCCGTCAGCTCGCGGTTGACCGCGTCCGGCGCGTCTTGCTGGACCCAGTGCGAGGCATCCGCGATGTAGCGCACGGTCAGGTTCGACACGTAGTTGTCGACCCCGTACGTGAGCTCCTTGCCGAGCGCGATGTCCCGCTCGCCCCAGATCAGCAGCGTGGGCACGCGGATCTTCTTCACGCCCGTGCCGCGCTTGTTCGAGAGCAGCTGCCGACCCGAGGCGCGGTAGTAGTTGATCATCGCGGTCAGCGCGCCCGGGATGCTGGCGTTGTCACGGATCACGTCCACATCGTGATCGCTGAAGCGGTCCTGGTGCACCGCGGCGCCGCGCACGACGGTCTCCAACGAGCGCGCGCGGTCACGGCCGATCAGGTACTCGGGCAGCCAGGGCAGCTGGAACAGGAAGATGTACCAGGAGCGCTTGAGCTGGGCGACGGTGCGCAGCGCCTGGAAGAAGCGCGCGGGGTGGGGCGCGTTCAGGATCACGAGCTGCTCGATGGGGCGTGTGCCGTGCATCGCGTAGCTCCACGCGACCACGCCGCCCCAGTCGTGGCCCACCAGGAGAACCGACTTGGCCCCGCTGGCATCGATCAGGTCCGACACGTCCGACTCGAGCAACTCCATCGCATACGACTTCACGCCGAGCGGCCGATCGGTGCGGCCGTAGCCGCGCATGTTCGGGGCCCAAACGCGGTAACCGAGCGAGACCAGCAGCTCGATCTGGTGCCGGTACGAGTAGGCGCACTCCGGGAAGCCGTGCAGCAGCAGGGCCAGCTTGTCGCCTTCCCCGGCCGTGGCGACCTCGAAGCGGAGGCCACGCGTTTGGATCAGCTCGTAGTGGAGTTGCGTCACGCCGCGATCGTAGTCGGCTATGGTGGCGCATGCCATCACACATCCGCGTGCCGGCCGATGCGTTGAGCGCCGAGGCGCTCGACGGGCTGGTCGAAGAGTTCATCACGCGCGAGGGCACCGACTACGGCCAGCGCGAGTTCTCGCTCGAGGACAAGCGCAGCGGCGTGCTGCGCCAGCTGCAGCGCGGCGAGGTCGCGATCGTGTTCGAGCTGGAGAGCGAGTCGACCACGCTGGTGACGAAGCAGGAGCTCCGGCTGCTCGACGTCTAACGTCGTCTAACGTTAGTGCCGGCGCTTCTTCGTGGTCGCTTCCTTGATCGCTTCGGGCGACACGGCCTTGGCCGGGATCACCGGCTCCGTGTCCTTGCTCGAGGCGCCCTTCTTGGGCTTGGGCTCGTCCTCTTCCTCGTCGAGCACGCGCTTCTTGGGCACGTCTTCTTCGTCGTCGAGCACGCGCTTCCTGGGCTCGTCCTCGTCGTCGTCGAGCACACGCTTCTTGGGCTCGTCCTCGTCGTCCTCGAGCGGCTTCTTCGTCGCGCCCTGGCCCTCGCCGGCGAGGCCCGCGCGGCTGCGCTGTGCGCTCTGGCGGATGACCAGGATCGATAACCGGCGATTCTCGGGCGCGAGCGGGTTGTCCGGGTTGTAGAGCGCGGTGTCCGCATGCGCGAGCACGCTCTGGATCTTGCCCTTCTCCACGCCCTGGCCCTCGAGCACGCGGCGCGCCTGATCGCCGCGCTCGAACGAGAGCTGCCAATTGGTGGCCTTGCTGCCGGGCGGAAAGGGACGCGCGTCGGTGTGGCCGTGGATCTCGAGCTTGTTGTCGAGCCCGGCCAACATCGGCGCCAGCTGGTTGAGGATCTCGATCGCGCCTGGCTTGAGCTCCGCCGACGCGACGTTGAACAGAAAGTTGTCGCCGCCCTCGACCAGCTCGATCAGCGCGCCCTCGTTCACGAGCCGCACCTTCACGTGCTTGCCGAGCGCGGCCATCGAGGGCGCGCTCTTGCTGTGTTGGGCCATCATCTGGCGCACGGCCTTGGCGAGCGCCTTGAGCTCCTTGGACTCCACCGACGCGGCGGAGGACTGGCCCGGACCGTCTGGAAAGATGTTGATCGGCTGCGGGGGCGTGTTGCCGCCGGGCTTGCCGATCATCAGCGCGCCGCCGGGCAGCGCGCCGGTGCGGAAGTACTCGGCGATCTTTTCCTTCGACGCTTGATCGGACTGCGTCAGCAGCCAGAGCACGATGAACAGCGCCATCATCGCGGTCACGAAGTCGGCGTAGGCCACCTTCCACGCGCCACCGTGGTGGCCATGGCCCTTCGCCTTCTTCTTGATGAAGACGACCTTGACGCCATTCGGATCGGACAACTCAGCCTCCCTTCAGAGACTTGATCGCGTTGTCGAGATCCGCCGAGCTCGGGCGCTCGTCCGACATGATCTGGCGCCGTGAAAACTCGACCGCGAGGTTGGGCGCCGCGCCGCGCGCCGCCGCCAAGACGCCTGCCTGGATACACTGCATGTACTTGGTGTTGGCGAGCGCCTGCTGCTCGATGCTGGTCGAGATCGGACCCAGCACGCCGTAACACATCAAGATGCCGACGAAGGTACCGACGAGCGCCGCGCCGACGTGGTGACCGATGACCTCGGGACCGGCATCGAGGTGACCCATGGTGATGATGATGCCGAGCACCGCCGCCACGATGCCGAGGCCGGGCAGCGCGTCGCCGACGCCGCGGATCAGGTTGATCGGCTGGTGCTCTTCCTCGTGCAGGGTGTCCATGTCCGCATCGAGCAGCATCGACAGCTCGTCCGGCGTGCAGCCGTCGACCAGCTGCTTGAGCGCGTCGACCAGGAACACCATCGGGTGGTGGCGGTTCATCACGCTCGGGTAGTTCTTGAAGATGCTGCTCTGGTCGGGCTGCGAGATGTGCGACTCGAGCGCGAGCACACCTTCGCGGCGCACGATCGTGAACACCTGGTAGAGCAGCTTCAGCAGGTCGAGGTAGTCGTCCGCCTTGGGCACCGAGATCTTGAAGCCCATGCCCATCGCGTGCTTCACGCGGCTGAGTACCTTGCCGGGTGCGCCGATCACGAGCGACCCCATCGCGGCTCCGAAGATGGTCACGAACTCAGCGGGCTGCCAGAGCACGCCGAAGGGGCCGTCCGCCATGGCGAAGCCCGCGGCGACCAGGCCGAAGACCATCACGAGGCCGATGATTGTGGACATGCGGTAATCATCAGCTGAAACACAGAACTGATGAAAGGGGACTCACCGCAATTTGCGGCCTGAGATCTCACGTACGCAACACACTCAGGTAGGTCTGCGTAAGACGAGCTGTGCTCAGCCGAGGATCTTCTTCCACCACGGCTTGGCGCCAGTACCCTTGGCGTTCGCTGCTGCCGTGCTTGCGGGTGCGACGTCGTTGCTGGGGGTGGTCTGCGACAGGCTGAGCTCGCCGCGCAGCGTCAGCTCCGCTTCGGCAGCGGCGGTGAGCGAGGCGCTGAACAGCAGCTCGGGATCGACATTCTCCAGCCCGGCGACCTCGGCGGCGGCGCCGAGCTCTTCGCGCAGCTTGGCCGCGTCGCCGTGCTCGGCGGCGCTCAACAACACGTTCGCAGCCAGGCGCGCGAACGCCACCACACGCCCGAGCGACGGCGTGTGCAGGCCCGGCTCCAGGCCGGTGGTGCCGACGGCATCCGAGACCTCGGTGGGCAGCGAGGACGCCTTGAGGATGCGGCCGCCGATGTCCGGCGTGCTGCCTCCGTAGCGGCTCACTTCGACGTCGAAGCGCGCGCGCGCATTGTCGGCGTGGCCGTAGAGCTCGGGGAATTCGGGGTCGAGCGCGAGGCAGGCGAGCGCGCCGAGCTCACACATCAGGCCGCTCAGGTACGCCGCCGAGGCGGAGGCCGCGTTGAGCTTGAGCTTCACGGCCAGCACGCGCGCGACCGACGCGGAGAGCACCGCCGTGCCCTGCATCTTCTGAGACAGTGGATCCGCGGTGCTGAAGGCGGCCATCATCGCGGTGCCGGCGACGATGTCGTGCAGCTCCTGCATGCCGATCAAGCCGACCGCGCGCTTGAGGTCCGAGATCGCGCGCTGCTGGCCGTAGAGCGGGCTGTTGGCCACGCGCAATACAGCGGCTGCCAGGCCCGGGTTGAGAGCGAGCGCGTCGACGACGGGCCCCACCTCGGCGTCATCGCGGCGCGTGAGCTCGAGTAGCTTCTGGGTCGACTCGGGCAGCGAGCCGTGTTCGAGCGCGCGGTCGAGCAGCACATCGGCGCGCTGCGCGAGCGGGACACCCTCCAACTCGGGGGCACTGAGCGGCATGGATGCGGGCACGACCCGATGGTACGCCAACGCGGAGCTTCTCGATAGCATCCGCGCTCGCAGGCTCGGTTGTGCGCACGTCGGCTACATGGCCTAGGCTTGACCGGATGGGTCTGTTCACGGCGAGCGTGATCGCCTTGGCGCTGGTGGCCTTGATCGTGGCTGCAGGCCGAGCGCGTGAGCTGTGCGTGCTGTCGGTGCGCGCTGGGCAACTGACGGTGGCGCGCGGCCGGCTTCCGCCGGGTGTGTTGGAGGCGCTGGCGGACGTGGTGCGACGCGGAAACGTGGAGCGCGCCACGCTGCGTGTGCTGCGTGACGGCGAGCGCGCAAGGGTGAGCGCGACGGGCCTCGACGAGTTCACGCTGCAGCGGGCGCGCAACGTGATCGGGATCTATCCGCTGGCCAAGTTGCTGGCGGCGTAGAGGCCCCTCACGCGCTACTACGAGGCTCGAAATCATGGCCAACCTCGACAACCCGCCCACGTCGTTCCCGAAGGAAAAGATCAAGGTTCTCCTGCTGGAGAACATCCACGAGAGCGCCAACGAGCTGTTCGGCGCGGAGCACTTCAGCGTCGAGCGGCTGACCACGGCGCTGTCCGAGGCGGAGCTCAAGAAGCGCATCGCGGACGTGCACGTGCTGGGCATCCGCAGCAAGACGCAGGTCAGTGCGGCGGCGCTCGCGGAGGGTCGCCGGCTGCTGACGCTCGGCTGCTTCTGCATCGGGACCAACCAGGTGGAGCTGGCGGCGGCGAACAAGCGCGGCGTGCCGGTTTTCAACGCGCCGTTCAGCAACACGCGCTCGGTCGCGGAGATGATCCTGGCGCAGATCGTGTTCCTGGCGCGCCAGCTCGGGGACCGCTCGCGCGAGGTGCACGAGGGCAAGTGGCGCAAGGTCGCCACCGGCTCGTTCGAGGTGCGCGGCAAGACGCTGGGCATCATCGGCTACGGGCACATCGGGCGGCAGATCGGCGTGCTGGCCGAGGCGCTCGGCATGCGCGTGATGTTCTACGACCGCGCGACCAAGCTGCCGATGGGCAACAACCGCAGCGTGAGCACGCTCGGCGAGCTGCTCGCCGAGGCGGACTTCGTGTCGCTGCACGTGCCCGCCACGCGCGAGACGCACGAGATGATCGGCAAGGACGAGCTGGCCGCGATGAAGAAGGGCTCGTACCTGCTCAACGCGTCGCGCGGCACCGTGGTGCAGATCCCCGCGCTCGCGGACGCGCTGCGCAGCGGGCACCTGGCGGGCGCGGCGGTGGACGTGTTCCCCGAGGAGCCGGAGTCGAACGGCGACGGCTTCGTGACGCCGCTGCAGAACCTGCCGAACGTGATCCTGACGCCGCACATCGGCGGCTCGACCGGCGAGGCGCAGGCGTCGATCGGTCGCGAGGTGGCCACGTCGCTGATCCGCTTCGTGAACACCGGCACCACCACGGGTGCGGTAAATTTCCCGCAGATCGAGCAGGAGCAGGCGCCCAGCACGCACCGCATCCTGAACGTGCACCGCAACGTGCCCGGCGTACTGCGCGACGTGAACCGGATCGTGAGCGAACGAAACGCGAACATCCAAGCTCAGATGCTCTCGACGGACGCCGAGATCGGCTACCTGATCATGGATCTCGACCGGGCAGTCTCGCTGGATGTCCGCGACGACATCGCCAAGCTAGACACCAGCATCAAGACCAGAATCCTCTACTAATTCACGTGGACGTTGACGTGAACCTGAACGGCGACGATCCCCCGGCAAAACATCCACCGCAGTGCCGCGAGATTGTTCACGTCGCCGTTCGCGACAACGTCAACGTCAACGTAGAGAGGGCGGAGGGCATTGCTTCGGCTGGGCTTGCTGATACACGCCATCGATGGCTTGGACGGCAAATGACATCCCGCGGCTCGATGGCTTGACGGCGCTGGTCACGGGCGCGAACAGCGGGCTCGGGTTCGAGAGCACGCGCGCGCTGGCGCGGGCTGGGGCGCACGTGATCATGGCGTGCCGCAACCCGGCCAAGGCCGAGGCGGCCGCCGACAGGGTCCGCGCGGAGACCGAGGGCGCGTCGCTGGAGCTGCTCGAGCTCGACCTGATGCGCCTCGACTCCGTGAAGGAAGCGGCCGGCGAGGTGCTCGGCAAGCACGGGCGGCTCGACATCTTGCTCAACAACGCGGGCATCATGGCGATGCCTTACCAGCTCACCGAGGACGGCTTCGAGTCGCAGTTCGGGACCAACCACCTGGCGCACTTCGCGCTCACGGGGCGGCTCTTGCCACTGCTGATCGGCACGCCCGGCGCGCGCGTGGTGAGCGTGTCGAGCTTCCTGCACCTGCTCGGCGCGATCCGCTTCCACGACCTGCCGTGGGAGCGCGGCTACAACAAGTGGCTCGCCTACGGGATGAGCAAGATCGCGAACCTGATGTTCTCGTACGAGCTGGCGCGCCGCTGCAGTGAGCGCGGGCTCAGCCTGGTCTCCGCGGCGGCCCATCCCGGGTACGCGTCGACGAACCTGGAGCTGCGGCCCTCCGAGACGGCGGGCAACAAGCTGAAGCGCGCGCTGGTGGGCTTCTACAACCCGCTGGTGGCGCAGCCCGCCGCCATGGGCGCGCTCCCGCAGCTGTTCGCCGCAACGGCCCCCGGCGTGCGCGCTGGCGACTACTACGGCCCGCGCCTGCTGCAGCTATGGGGCGCCCCGAAGAAGGTGGGCTCCAACGGGCGCTCGCGCGACGCCGGCACGCTTCGCCGCCTCTGGGAGGTCAGCACAGAGCTGACGGGCGTGGAGTTCGCCGAGCTCAAGGTGGTCCGCAAAGCACCCGCCCGCTCGGCCCGCCCCGCGCTGGCTTGATCACTTCAACGCCAGGCAGTTCAACGGCAGAGCTGCCGAACCCAGTAGGAGGCATAGTCTCCATTGTAGTTCTGAGTCTTGCAGTCGACGCCGCTCTTGAAACGGTGGAGAAGCGAGATCGCATCGCCAGTGTTTTGCGCGCAGGGCAGCGAGACTGAGTAGTACGGTAGGGCACTCGCGGCCGTTGGCTTCCCTGACGTCGCATCGACGCCCGCGAAGCCGGTCCAGGCGGCGTTGGGATAGTAGCAGTCACATGCTTCGCTGGCGGACTGCGACGCGCACAAGTTTATCGAGAAGTTTGCAGGCAGCGGCAAGGGCGCAAAGGTCGCGAGCAGCTCGAGCTTGGTTTCGATCCTGCCGTCGCAGTTCAGGTCACCATTATTCGCTGTGCCGCTCAGGCTGAAGGTAGCGCCCGGCCAGCGAAGAGAGTTGAGGTCGTCGCAATCCTGCGTCGATGCATCGGCTGGACGGGTCGCTGTCCAGCCTCGGCAATCGGCAGTGGGCGCGGGCTCATTGCAAGCAGTGACACTCCCTGCAGGCGCGGAAGCGAAGCCGTCATCATCGCAGTCGCGGTACCAGTCCTTCCCGCCACTCTCGTCGACCGCACCGTCGCAGTCGTTGTCCTTCTCGTCGCAAACCTCTGCAGTCGCGACGCAAATCGGCGGAGGTGGCTCCATCGGACCTGCATCTGGTCCAGGCGCTACAGGTCCGCTGTCGACGACTTGACCGCCTCCCGATGCGTCTTCGACGGAACTGTCTACGGTTGGGGGCGCGACGTCGGCGTCCTCCGAGGGGGCGAGTTCGCGACCGCCGTCGTCGGGTCTTCCCGCATCCGCGGCGCCGTAACTCGTTGCATCCCGCTTGAGGCCGGTAGCTTCACCTGCAGCGGAATCGCGATCTGTTCCGTCGGAAGGGGAGCCTCCATCAGTCGATGCATCGACTGACGGTTCATCGCGCTCGAAGCACGTAAGTCCGACCTTGATTTCACCGGGCCTGCATGGCGGGTCGGAGCACGCGGTCAAAAGCAGAAGAAGCGCAACAGAGCGGTAATTCAACATCAGCGTAGTGCCTCCCAGTATCTCCCGTATCGGTCGTGCTCCCGCTGCGTTGCGCTTCTGGCAGTAAATCGTCGAGGCCGCAAACCCCATCCGAGCTCATCATTGTGCGACCCGTTGACTCTGGTGAGTTCAGAGGTCGATGACCTTGCCGGGGTTGAGGATGTTGTTCGGGTCGAGGGCGCGCTTCACGGACCTGAGTAGGGCCAGCTCCGCCGGAGAGCGCGTGTAGCCGAGATACGGCTTCTTCAGCAGGCCGATCCCATGCTCGGCCGAGATGCTGCCGTCGTACTTGTTGAGCAGCTTGAAGATCGCGTGGTCGACCTCGGACGTGCGCGCGAGGAAGGCCCGCTGGTCCAGCGCGTCTGGCTTCATCACGTTCACGTGAAGGTTGCCGTCGCCGATGTGGCCGAACAGACAGATCTCCCAGTCTGGATAGTTGGCCTGGAACAGCGCCTCCAGCTCGCCCGTGAAAGCCTCCAGCTTGGCCACTGGCAGCGCGATGTCGTTCTTGTGCGGCAGCCCGGTCGCGCTGAGGCTCTCGCTGATGCCCTCGCGCAGCGTCCAGAGCGCAGCCGCTTGCCCCGAGTCCTGCGCGAGCGTGCCGTCGATGATCAGCTCGCGCTCGAACAGGCTCGCGACCCAGCTCTCCAGCTCGTCGTCGCTGCCGTCTTCGACCTCGAGCAAGACGTAATACGGGTGCGTGTCTGCAAAAGGCGCCCGGATCTTGCGGTGACGTGCGACGCGCGCGAGGCAGCGATCGCTGAAGAACTCGAAGGCGGCGATCAAGAACGGCGCACGCCGCGCGTCGCGGAACAGCTTCAGCACGGCCGCCACGTCCGGCACCGCGAACAACAACACCGACTGCCGCTCCGGCACGCGCGTGAGCTTGAGTGTGGCCTCGGTGATCACGCCGAGCGTGCCCTCCGAGCCGATGAACAGCTGACGCAGATCGAGGCCGGTGTTGTTTTTCTCCAGCGCGCCGTTGAGCTCCAGCACCTCGCCGCTCGCGGTCACGACCTGCAGGCCGAGCACCCACTGCCGCGTGAGCCCGTAGCGGATCACCTTCACGCCGCCCGCGTTGGTGGCGATGTTGCCGCCGACCTGGCTCGAGCCCTTGGACGCGAAGTCCACCGGCCAGGTGAGGCCGTGCTCCTCGCAGTGCTGATGCACCGCCTCGGTGATCGCACCCGCCTGCACGCGCAGCGTGCCGCCGAGGTAGTCGATCGGGTCGATCCGGCGCATGCGCGCGAGCGAGAGCACGAGCTCGCCGTCCTTGGCCATCGCGCCGCCCGCGAGCCCGGTGCGCCCGCCCGAAGGTACGACCGCGATCCGCGCCTCGTTGCAGAGCTTCAGCAGCCGCG
Organism: Polyangiales bacterium; assembly: GCA_036277895.1. GTDB lineage: Bacteria > Myxococcota_A > Polyangia > Polyangiales > DASUME01 > DASUME01. The sequence continues at coordinate 4,924 of DASUME010000799.1, read as the reverse complement.
AGACCTCGTCGGTGCTGCGCGGCAGCGCGACCGCGCTCGGCGCCGGCGCGTAGACCCTCGTCCAGTCGCGGCCGTACTCGGCGAGATCCGACGGGTCCGTGCTCAGGAAGTCTTCGGGAAACTCGCGCTTGATGCGCTCGAAGAGGGCGTCGAGGTTGCTCACCCGACGAACTTACGCCCTCGGGACGGAACGCGCGAGTCAGCCGTCTTCCGTGACGATCACCTTCTTGCCGCGGCCCGACTCGGCCGCGCTGCGGCCGGTGGAGTCGATCAGCTGCGGGTTCTTGCCGTAGTCGCGCTGATAGATGCGCACCAGCGCCAGGAAGAAGCTCACGAACAGCGGCCCGGCCAGCAGGCCCACCGTGCCGAACGCGGTCAGGCCGCCGATCAGCGCGAAGAACACGATCGCGCCGTGCATGTGCATGCCGCGCTTGGCGAGCAGCGGCTTGATGATGTTGTCGACCGTGCCCACCACCAGCACGCCCCAGACCGCCAGGAACAGCGCCATCCAGGTCTTGCCCATCGCGATCAGGATCAGCGCTGCCGCCAGGCACATGCCGCCCGCGCCGATGGCCGGGATGAACGACACGAAGAACGTGACGGTGGTGAAGAACACCGGGTGCGGCACGCCGGTGATCAGGTAGCCCGCCATCGCGGCCAGCGACTGCACGCCCGCCGTGGCCAGGCTGCTGATCAAGACCGCGCCGGTGACGCGGCGGAACTCGATCAGCAGCTCGGTGGTCTGGCCCTCCTCCAGCGGCGACACCAGCTCGAGCCAGCTCACCAGGCGCATGCCGTCGACCAGCAGGAAGAACAGCGCGACCGTCATCAGCGCGGCCTGGAACATGAACGAGCCGGTGGCTGCCAACACCCCGGTCACCGCGCGCGCCGCCTTGCCGCCCTGCGCGCTCGCCTGCTGCTGCATCGCGGCGTCGAGGTCCTTCTCCTCCACGGGGAACCGGCGCAGCACCTCGTCCGCCACCTTGCGCACGGGCGCCGGCAGCTCGTCCAGCAGGCCGGCCACGCCCTCGCTCTGTACGGTCTGCGCGACGAAGCGCACGCCGTCGATCGACTCTTTCACCGCGAACGCCGCGAGCCCGCCGAACGGCGCGACCAGTGCCAGCAGCACGGTCGCGCACAGAATGCCTGCGCTGATCTGCGGGCGGTCGCGCAACCAGCCGCGCAGCCGCCTGTGGATCGGGTAGAGCGTGCCCGCGAGCACACAGGCGAAGAACAGCGCCTCCGCGAGCGGCCGCATCGTCATCCACAGCAGCACGAGCGACAGCACGATCAGCAGGATGAGCGTGCGTCGGGCCTGGTCCTTCATCGATCGGTCAAGGTAGTCGCCCGTGCATGCAAAGGAAACTACGGGGCGCGGTAGCGACCCTTGAGCGCAACCTCGGCGCTCGGCTTGCGCTGGCTCGGGATCTCGCGCGCCTTCAGGTCTTCGGGCAGCAGCGACTCGTCGCCGGGGTAGCCCACCGCGATGCCCGCGATCGCGATGTAGTCGTCCGCGGGCACACCCGTGGCCTCGTACACCTTGTCGTGATGGAAGCCGGCCATGCCGTGCGCGACCAGGCCGAGCGCGTTCGCCTGCAGCGCCAGCGACATCCAGGCCGAGCCGGTGTCGAACTGAGCCGTCGGCATGGGCTTCCCGTTCTGGTGCTTGCGCGCGAACGCGAACGCCAGCAGCGGCGCGGCGTTCGCCCAGCGCTGGTTACTGTCGTTCAGTACCGGCCGTAAGTTTGCGAGCGAAGTATCGTCGTCGCCGTAGACGAACAGCCATGGCTGGCTGTTGCCGGCCGAGGGGGCCCAGCGTGCGGCTTCGAACAAGCTGCGCACGGTGTCCTGCGAGAGCGGCCGCGAAGAGATTGCGCGGCGCGACCAGCGCTCGACGAACATCGAGGCGATGCGGGCTTCTGGGACCCGCGCGTCGGTTTGGCGTGGTGGGGGAACGGTGGCGGTCATGCGCGTAGGATCGCGCAATCGCGGCTGGGTGCCAGCTCCGAGCGCCAGTCGCTTTCAGGCGACGCCGACGCGCTTACCCCAAGCGCAAGGAGTCGAACCCATGGCGATCCCGGTTCCGCGGCATGTCGTCGCACATTCTTCGCGCGGCGTCGTGGTCGCGGCCCGCATCGGCTACGCAGCCGAGGCCGTGGTGTACTCCGTGCTGGGCACGCTGGCGGTGATGGCCGCGTTCGGGATCGCAGGCGGAAAGCTGACCGATAACAAAGGCGCGCTGAAGGCGCTCGGCGATCAGCCGTTCGGCAGCGCGCTGCTCTGGGCGAGCGCGCTCGGCATGCTCTGTTACGCGCTCTGGAACGGCGTGCGCGCCGCGCTCGACCCCGAGCACAAGGGCAGCAGCGGCGGCGCACTGTTTGCTCGCGCGGGGTACGCGTTCTCGGCCGGTGCGCACGTGCTGCTCGCCGTCTACGCCAGCCAGCTCGCGTACGGCTCCAGCCCGTCCTCGGGCGGCACCCAGACCTTCGTCGGCAAGGTCCTGCGTTATCCGTTCGGCGCCTGGCTGGTGGCGGCGTTCGGGCTGATCGCGATCGGCTTCGGCATCGCGCAGGTCGTGAAGGGCGTGAAGGGGAAGGTGGGCCAGGAGTATCAGCGCGCCAACCTCGCACCCGGCTGGTGCCGCGGGGTGCAGCGCTTCGCGCGTGTCGGCGTGTCGGCGCGCGGCGTGGTGTTCGCGCTGATCGGGACCTCGCTGGTCACGGCCGCCCTCAAGCGCGACTCGAGCCACGCCGAGGGCTTCGCGCAGGCGCTCGGCCAGCTCGCGAACACGCCGCTCGGAGTGGGCTTGTTGCTGTTCGTGGCCGGCGGGCTGCTAGCGTACGGCATCCACCTGTTCTTCATGGCGCGCTGGGGTGCATTCCCGGAGCCACGTTAGCGAGCGCACCGGCCCGTGGTCAGCGCGGTCATAGCTGCTTACGTGTTCCCGAATTGCTGCACGTCGCGCTTTCTGCATACTTCGCGTGCGATTCGGAGGAGCGATGTCGCCACTGGAACAATATCGCGCGCTGGCTCGCTACAACCGCTGGATGAACCGCAGGCTCTACCGGCTCGCGTTCACCCTCGACGACAGCACGCTCAAGCGCGACATGGGCGCGTTCTTCGGCTCGATTCACCTCACGTTGAATCACATGCTGCTGACCGATCGCGCGTGGATGCTGCGCTTCACGGGCGACCGCGAGCGCTTCGTCTCGCGCACGCTGGCGCAGGAGCCGATCGCGGTGACCTCGCTGGCGCAGGAGCTGTATCCGGACTTCGAGACGCTGCACCGCGAGCGCGAACGAACCGACGAAGACATCCTGGAGTGGACCTACGCGCTCGACGAAAGCGCGCTCGATCGCGTGCTCGAGTACACCACCTCGACCGGCGAGGCGCAGCGGCACGCGCTGTGGTGGGCGCTCGGGCACCTGTTCAACCACCAGACGCACCACCGCGGGCAAGCCGCGACGCTGCTCAAGCAGCTGGGCATCGATCCGGGCAGCACGGACCTGGTCGCGATGCTGCGCGAAGAAGAGATCCCCACGCGTTGAGCCCGAAAGGTGGTCGCGGCGGGCTCGCGTGTTATCAGCACCGGGTGGCGAAGCTCGCAGGGGGCCTGCTCGCGATCTGGTTGTTCGCCGCTTCCGCGCGCGCGGATCTGCCTCCCGAGGTCACGATCCGCTGGTCGGGCGCGTGCCCGAGGCCGTTCGCGCTGGAGGCCGAGGTCTCGCAGCTGCTCGGCGGTAAGCGACCGCAGCTGCCCGCGACCGAGTTCGAGGTCGAGGTCGACGAGGAGCGAGGCGGCTTCGAGCTCACGCTGGAGGTCGAGAGCAAGGCCGAGAGGTCCGAGCGCACCGTGCAGCTCGCGAGCTGCCCGGAAGCTCAGGACGCCGCCGTGCTGTTGATCGCGACTGCGATCGACCCCGACGCCGTGCTGCGCGTGAAGCCGTCGCCTCCACCACCACCTCCTCCTCCTGAGCCGCCGAAGCCCAAGGCGCCGCCGTATCGCTGGTCGTTGTGGCTGCGCGGCCTGTTCGATCTGCAGTCGGTCCCGGGTGCGACGGTGGGGCCGACCCTGGGCGCGCTCTGGCAGCAGGAGCACTACCGGGCGTGGCTGGACCTGCGCTACCTGGCCGCGCGTACGGCGCGCGCGCAGGATGCCGACGTGCGCGCGCGCGTCGATCTGTTCGCGGGCGCACTCGGTGGCGCGTACGTGTGGTCCTTCGGAACGTTCGTGGTCGGGCCGGCGATGGAGCTGGAGCTGGGGGCACTGCGGGCGCGGGACGTGCGCGGGCAGGTGCGCGCGCAGAACGACGCAGGGCCCTGGGGCAGCGTGCAACTGGGGGCGCTCGCCGCCTACCGAGCGACCGAACGGTTCGGCATGGAGCTGAGTATGTTCGCGGGCGTACCGGTTTGGCGCCCGGAATTGGCCGCGGGAGACGTGGGCGTCTTCTACACGACCGCCCCGGTGACAATGCGGCTTGCGCTGGGCGCCCGGGTATCATTAGGGTCTCCTTGAACCTCCCAAGGACTCGCCCCGCCTCGGCCATCTCACGGCCGTGGTGGCGTTAACCTCCCGCAGCAGCAAAGGCATCGCGCCGACCATGACCATGGTCTCGAGTAGCCCTCGTCCGCCGACTCCCGCCGAGTTCGACGCGCTCTACCGGGCGCACGTCGACTTCGTCTGGCGTTCGCTGCGACGGCTCGGCGTGCGGGATGCTTCGCTCGACGACGCCACCCAAGAGGTCTTCTTGGTGGTCCACCGCCGCTTTCACGAGTTTCGCCCCGGCAGCTCGGCCAAGGCCTGGCTGTTCGCGATCGCGCAGCGCACGGCGAGCGACCAGCGGCGCTGGGTACGGCGCAAGGGCAACCTGCTGCCGCTCCACGACGAGCTGCCCGCGAGCCAGACCTCGCCGCTCGACAACGC